>CAOKHR010000091.1 GCA_948468325.1 uncultured Lachnospiraceae bacterium
CAGGTTGCGCACATTGACGAGAATAGAATTAGTTGATATAATATTTTTATATATTATGCCTGATTTGAGGAGATATATCAGGAGGAATAACGGGCATTTTTAATAAAAGGAGGAAGAAAATGGGAAGAAGTAAAAACAGGAGAAAATCTGTATTTTATCTTGCAGGTTTATTCACGATGTTATTGGTATTTTGCGTTCCGGTATTTGCCGGAATTCAGGAGGCATCGGGAGAATATGAAATTTATCCTACGCCGCAGAACATTGTATATGAAAGCGGAACGACGGCGCTGACAAATGAGGTGGATGTAGTTTGCGGGGAGGGCATTGATTCCTATACGGTGCAGAGGATTAAAGATACTCTGGATGTGCAGGGATTAAGCCAGAGCACAGCGGTATCGTCTTCAAATACTAAGCTGATTGTGGGAATTTATGGTTCCGGTGATCCTGCAGATGCCTATAGTGAACAGATTGATGTAGAAGCTCTTTTTGAAGGTACAGTAGAGGATCTGACATCTGAACAGAGATATGACAAATATGCTTTGTGGATTTCAAACGGTACAATCGTTATTCTTGGTGAAGACACCGATGCGGCTTACGGCGGTGTAACGACTCTGAAACGTATTTTTGAACAGCTGGAAGGAAAATCGGTAAAGAATCTTATAATTAAAGATTATTCGGAAATTGAATTCCGCGGATTTATCGAGGGATATTATGGAAATCCATGGTCCCATGAAGACCGTATGGATTTGATGACATTCGGCGGCGAAATTAAAATGAACCAATATGTTTTTGCTCCAAAAGATGATCCGTATCATGCGGAACGGTGGAGGGAACTGTATCCGGATGAAGAAGGAGATAAAAATACGCTTAACCATGTCAGGGAACTGGCAAAAGCGGGAAATGAAAGCAAGTGTTTTTATGTTTATGCGCTTCATCCGTTTAAGAGCAGCAGACCCCTGCGGGAAAGAACATATGACGCGGATTTGACAGACCTGAAAAATAAATTCAAACAGGTGATTGACGCCGGTGTAAGGCAGATTGCAATTCTTGAAGATGATGCCAGCGCCAACGGATGGACAACAAGTACATTAATCAAACTTTTGAATGATGTGACAGAGTGGCTTGAGGAACTGCAGAGGACGGAGTATCCGGATTTAAAGACAGACCTTCTGTTTTGTCCGGGCTGGATGGCATATGCCAATGATATGACAGGCAGCGGCGGTGATGTTGAAAAAATACAGCAGATACATACAGGTGTAGGTGATAATGTCCGGATTGTTATGACCGGTGGAAAAGTATGGGGCGATGTAACAACGACATTTGCAGACAATTTTTATAATAAATTAAATGATGCGAATGCTCCGGGGCGCTATCCGTATTTGTGGGTGAACTGGCCCTGCAATGACAATACGAAAGATAGTGTTATTATGGGCGGACATAATGGAATTTTAAGGGAAGGTCTGGATGGAAGCAAGTATCAGGGAATTATTTTAAATCCGATGCAGGATTCAGAACCTTCGAAAGTTGCGATTTTTACTGCTGCAGATTTCTGCTGGAATATATGGGAACAAAGTGAAAATGAAGAAGACAGAGGAAAAGTGGGCGATCAGGCCTGGGAAGATTCTTTCAAATATATTGACCACATGACGCCGCTTGAAACGGAATCTTCGTCGGCGCTTAGGGAAATTGCAAAACATATGATTACACAGAGTCCGGGGCAGGCAGGAAATCAGGGCGAATTTGATGAGTCTGTTGAGATAAAAGATAAGCTTTCTGCATTTACCCAAAAAATGAACGCGGGAACGATAGAGCAGAGCGATTTGGACGAAATGAAAAGCAGTTTTGAGAAAATCAATGATGCACTTGTATTTTATATGGAAGAGGGAACAAACAGGCGTATGGCATTACAGCTTACACCTTATGCAAGCAGTCTGCGTGATGTGACACAGGCAGATCTCTATCTTCTGGAGGCAATGGAAAGTATTCTTTCCGGCGATAATACTGCTGTATATGAGAAGTTTTCCGCTGCGCAGGCAAATTATGAAAAGTCAGGTACCTATGGATTTATTTATGTAGATGAGACGAAATACGCTCAGGGGGGAAGAAAGTATATCAAACCATTTACAGAAAGACTGATGGCGTATGTGTCAGATGAAGTGAATCAGATTGTAAATCCTCCGGATTTTGACGAAGAGAAATATGAAATATCGCTTTCAGATCGTACAGCTGTATGGACGGTATACGGGTCAACGTCTGAAGAAAGTCTGACAGACGGAGATGATTCTACTTTTGTGTGGTATAACGTACATAACGGCGATAATACAGCAAAAGGAGATTACCTTGAATTTGATCTTGGAGAGGTAAAGCCGGTAGGACGTGTACGTGCAGTAGTCGGTGCAGATAATGGAGATAAATGGACACAGTATCATGTAGAGTATTCCATAGATAAAACAGAGTGGAAGAAGACGGCTGTTTACACAGGTTCTAATTCTTCAAAAGATTTGTATGAAGTAAATCTGGGAGGAAGTGATGCGAGGTATATCAGGCTTGTCAATGACCTGCAGTTAAATAAATGGGTGAAGTTTTCAGAGGTGTCTGTATATTCCGGACAAAAGCAGGATGGTATTTATACGAATACAAATGACGGCGAATGGTCGGTAGAAATGGGTGAAGATACATTTAAAGTACTGCCTAGACAGAATGCTGTTTTAAACGCAAATGAGTATATCGGCTTAAAACTTGACAGAATCCATGATGTTCAAAGTGTAACGGTTACAGGAGCTGATAATCTGGATCTGGAAATATCCATGAATGCAAAAGAGTGGACAAAAAACAGTAATGGAGCCGCACGTTATATCCGTTTAATGAATAAGACGAATGCAGCGGTTACGTTTAATCTGGAGTCTTTTGCAGTTAAGACAAAAGAATTTGCTCCGGCTGATTTCTTGTCAACAAACATTGCAAATTCAGATGCAGAACAGGATGCAAGAAGCCTGGCAACGACCAGAAACTGGATGGATGGAGATATTACAACATCAGCAAAATATACCAGCGGACCGGCGAATGGTTCCTATGTTGTTTATGATTTGGGACAGGAAGTGGATATACGCTCACTTAAAGTGTGGACAAAAGTTGGTACCTATGATTATCCGAGAGCCGCAAAGTTCCAGGTATCCATGACAGCTGACGAAGATGCTCAGTGGCAGGATATTCTTGCAATTGAGGGGGATTCGTCAAACGGTACTTTCTCAACAAGTGCAGAAGAAAATGGATGGACGCCGGGGGTAGGTCCGGTAGAAGTGGCATATGCTTACTGCGAGGCAAATGATATAGAGCCGGTAACAGCACGGTATCTGCGCCTGTATTTTACAGGAGCCAATGCAGGACGCTGGGTAGAATTATATGAAGTGGAAATCAATGACGGAGAATACCTGCCGCCGATTAATGATCCTACATTTGAGGTGGATTTTGAAATGTCAAATGGCATTGTAATGCAGAATTTAAATGATAATGATTTTACAACGGCATTCCGGCCGGAAGGCATTGAAAAAGGTTCGTTTATTTACAATTTTTCGGATGAGAAAGAAATTGGAAGAATCAATATTCTGCAGAGCAGCGGAGATGTAAGCAATGCAAAAGTATCTGTGCGCACGGGTACAGATGAATGGGTAGAAGTGGGAATACTGGACAAGAGTTATTCATCTTTCTATACAGAAGTTTTTGACGATGTTTACGCGGTTAAAGTAGAATGGGAAAATACGGTTCCCGTTATTTATGAAATTATTACATTGACAGATCCGGGAAATGATTTCCAGGAAAATATTGAGAAAGCCGGTCAGGCTGTAGAGGCCGCAAAACGTGATGCAGATACGGCAAAAGCAGATACAGACACAGCGGAGAGCGTACTTTCCGACATTCAGAAAAAAGTAAAAGAAGCAGAAGCAAAGGTTGCTGCGGCAAAAGAAGGTTCTGCAAAGATTCAGGCAGAAATTGATCTTAAGAATTTACTGGCAGAACAGTCAGCGGCAGAAGCTGTGTTAGCAGAGAAAAAGGCAGCGCAGGCGGTTTACGATGCTGTTCTTGCCAATGCAGTTGCAAAACAGCTTGCGGCCGAGGCAGTCATGTTGAAAGGTGATGAAAGAACTCAAAAGCTGCAGGAAGCGAGAGACAAAGAGCAGGAAGCTGCTTTAAAAGAGAGTGAGGAAGACAGACTGATTCAGGAAGCGGCCCAAAAAAGAAATGAGCAGGCAGCATATAAGCAGGAAATTGCAACTCTTCAGGAACAGCTGAAAAAGGCTCTGGAAGATGAACAAAAGCAGGGCGGCCAGGATAATCCGGTTACAGTAAATGACTTCTCACTTAAGAACATAAAATATCAGGTGATTAGTGCCGAAAAGAAAACAGTTGCTGTTGTGGGACCTGCAGATAAGAAGAAAGCAAAGAAAGTTACAATACCTGCAACGGTATCTTATCTGAACACAACATATAATGTAGTGGAGATTAAGGCAAACGCATTCAAGAGCTGTTCTCAGATGACATCAGTTGTCATTGGCAAAAATGTAACCAAAATCGGCAAGCAGGCGTTTTATAACTGCAAAAAGTTAAAGACCGTGAATATGAAGAAAGCAACGAAGATTACTTCATTTGGTAATAAAGCTTTTGCAAAAATAAATGCGAAAGCCAAGATTACAGTGCCGAAGAATAAATACAGCCAGTATAAGAAAAAAATGAAAAAAGCAGTTTCTTCACAAAAGATAATTAAAAAGTAAAACTTTTGAATCGTCACAGGCCGGACGGAACCGTAAAAGTTCCGTCCGGCTTGTTTGTTGCAATCGCATTTACTTTATGATAAGCTTGCTTTAGAAAATCAATTTTAGACAAGGAGAAATCAAATATGAGAACAGGCGGAATTTTAATGCATATTTCTTCTCTGCCATCCAAATACGGGATTGGAACGATGGGCAGGGAAGCAAAAAGATTTGTAAATTTTCTGGCAGAAGCAGGACAGACTTACTGGCAGATTCTTCCAATCTGCCCGACCAGTTACGGAGACTCTCCTTACCAGTCATTTTCCAGTTTTGCGGGAAATCCGTATTTTATTGATTTGGAATTGCTCTGTAAAGACGGGCTTTTGTTAAAAGAAGAATGTGAATCTTATTTCTGGGGGAAAAAAGAGACGGAAGCAGACTTTGGCATTCTTTATGAAAACCGGTATGATTTATTGAAAAAAGCATATGCGCGGTTTGAAAAAAAACAGCCTGAAAAATTTTCTGCATTTTGTGAGTGGGAAAAGGAATGGCTGGATGATTATGCATTGTTTATGGCTTTAAAAGATGCGAATCAGGGAGCGGCATGGTACGAATGGAAAAGGGAGCTGAAATTCCGTGAAGAAGATGCCATGAAAACAGCGCGTGAAGAATATAAGGCAGAAATCAAATTTTATAAGATGCTGCAGTATCTTTTTTTCAAACAATGGAGAAGTTTAAAAGCGTATGCGAACAAAAAAGGGATTTCCATTATCGGAGATGTGCCGATTTATGTGGCAGGAGACAGTGCCGATGTGTGGGCAAATCCCAAGCAGTTTTATCTGGATGAGGAATTAAACCCGATTGAAGTGGCGGGCTGTCCGCCGGATGCTTTTTCCGAAGACGGACAGCTCTGGGGGAATCCGCTGTTTCGCTGGGATAAGATGAAAGAGGACGGATACGGCTGGTGGACAAAGCGAATTTGTGCCATGTCTAAACTCTATGATATAGTTAGAATTGATCACTTCCGCGGCTTTGATTCCTATTATGCGATTCCGGCAAAGGATGATACGGCAAGGAACGGAACCTGGAAGAAAGGACCGGGCATGGATTTGTTTGAAACTGTAGAGAAGAAGCTTGGAAAGCTGAATATTATTGTGGAGGATTTGGGATTTTTGACGCCGTCTGTTTTAAAGATGGTGAAAGACTCCGGTTTTCCGGGCATGAAAGTCATCCAGTTTGCCTTTGATACAAGAGAAGAGAGTGATTATCTCCCGCATAATTATACCAGCCACAGCGTAGTTTATACAGGGACTCATGATAATGATACCTTAATGGGATGGATAGAGACGGCGCCGAAAGACAGTGTAAAATTTGCTAAAAAATATCTTAACCTTACCAGAAAAGAAGGTTATAACTGGGGAATGATGCGCGGAGCATGGGCAAGTGTCAGTGATTTGGCAGTTGTGCCGATGCAGGATATTCTGGGGCTTGGCAGCAAGGCCCGTATGAATACGCCCTCTACGTTAGGGTGCAACTGGAAGTGGAGGGCAAAGAAAAGTGATATAACACTGCAGCTGGCAAAGAAAGTGCGAAAATATATGAAGATGTATGGACGGGAACACAGGGAATAAAATTTACAGGATTTTAGCGGGAGCAATGAAATAGAATCTTGAAAAGGATGGAATGATAGTATAAAATAGTAGCGATTTGAGGAAAAAGAAGAAGAGGAGAAACGAAGAATGAGAAAAACCAAAATCGTATGTACTTTAGGACCCGCTACAGACAAAGAAGATGTATTGGAAAAACTGATTGTAAGAGGAATGGATGTTGCGAGATGTAATTTTTCACATGGTAGTTATGACGAACATAAAGTCAGGATAGATAAAGTAAGGGAATACAGTGAAAAGCATCATACATCAACAGCTGTTATGCTGGATACAAAAGGACCGGAAATCCGGCTCGGATTGTTTGAAAATCATGAAGTGATGCTTGAGGCGGGAGATCAGTTTGTGTTGTATTCAGAAGAAAGGGAAGGAAATAAGAACGGTATATCCATTACTTATCCGGATTTGTATCAGGATGTGGAAATCGGAACGACAATACTGATTGACGACGGTCTGGTAGAGATGGAAGTTATAGATTTAAAAGACGGACAGATTATATGTCAGGTAAAGAACGGCGGAAAAGTGTCTGACCGCAAGGGCGTCAATGTGCCGAATGTAAAGTTATCCATGCCGTTTTTGAGTGAAAAAGACAAAGAAGATATTTTGTTTGGAATCAAAGAAGATGTGGATTTTATCGCAGCGTCTTTTGTAAGAAGGGCAGACGACATTCATAAAATGCGCAAATTTTTAAACGACCATGGCGGATACGATATAAATATTATTGCAAAAATTGAAAACCGGGAAGGCGTAGAAAATATTGACGAGATTTTGCAGGCCTCCGAAGGCGTTATGGTAGCAAGGGGAGATATGGGTGTTGAAATTCCCTATGAAGAAGTTCCCGTACTTCAGAAAATGATTATCAAAAAAGGTATGGAGGCAGGCAAGCAGATTATTACTGCTACGCAGATGTTAGATTCTATGATGAAGAATCCAAGGCCTACAAGGGCAGAGACAACAGACGTTGCAAATGCAATTTATGACGGAACGGGAGCAATTATGCTGTCCGGCGAAACTGCTGCGGGACTGTATCCGGTAGAAGCTCTTGAAACGATGGTGAGAATCGCCGACCGCACCGAACAGGATATTGATTACAGGAAGCGTTTTTTTGCAAGAGAGAGAAAGGCAAATCCTGATGTAGCAGACGCAATCTGCCACGCTACCTGTACGACAGCGCTTGATTTGAATGCCAGAGCAATTGTAACCGTTACAAAGAGCGGATATTCCGCAAGAAATATTTCCAAGTACTGTCCGGCCTGTGATGTAATCTGCGGCACGACAGATAAAAAAGTAGCCAGACAGTTAAATCTTGTCTGGGGAACGGCTCCGGTGATACTGGAAAATAAAAAAGATATATTTGAATTATTTGACCATGCGCTTGAAGTGGCGGAAAGTCAGAAATATCTGGAAAAAGGAGATATTACGGTCATTACTTCCGGTGTTCCGATTGGCGTATCCGGAACTACAAATATGATAAAAGTGCAGACAGTGTAAAAGCAAAATTATAGTCATAATCCCTGACCCCTTTCATACAATGTATAAAGTATTTTACGAAATACATTGCAGGAAAGGGGTAATTTTTTATGGAAATGGCATCTGATAAAGAATTTAATCTTTATAGAGACATACAGCAGCGAACCGGCGGCGAAATTTATATTGGAATCGTAGGGCCGGTCCGTACAGGAAAATCAACTTTTATTAAGCGTTTCATGGACCTTATGGTACTTCCGAATATGGAGGATGAGAACAGCAGGCAAAGAACAGTAGATGAACTTCCCCAGTCTGCACAGGGAAAGACAATTATGACAACGGAACCGAAATTTATTCCCAAAGACGCTGCAGTCATTCATTTGGACAAAGATGCCGAAGTAAAAGTCCGTCTGATTGACTGTGTGGGATATATGGTGGACGGTGCAGCCGGACATATGGAGGGAAATAATAAACGCATGGTAAAAACACCGTGGTTTGATTATGAAATTCCTTTTGTGGATGCGGCTTCCATTGGAACCCAGAAAGTGATCAAAGATCACTCTACAATCGGAATTGTCGTTACTACAGATCGGAAGAGCGTCGTGTAGGGAAAGAGTGTAGCTAGTGGTGTA
>CAOKHR010000092.1 GCA_948468325.1 uncultured Lachnospiraceae bacterium
CTTTCTTTTCTTTCCGCAAAAAGAAATAACACCCCCAAAGAATCAATCCAAAAAATATACATGCAATAGATTTTTGCAGTCTGCTCCGCTCCTCATTATATTCCTGATACATATAATAAAAATCATTTCCTGACCAGTATCCGTCATTCGTATCCGGATAAATTACCGGCTCTTTTGCCGCAAGTATGAGAATATCTGCGTCCTCCCACTTCTCTTTTACGGAAAAATTTTTATAACCCGGCAGACGCCATCCTTCTTCCCTGTAAATACCGTCTCCATAGACATCCGCCTCGCTGCTGTCTTTTTTTATCGTAACTTTTGTTCCGTCAAAATGCAGCAAAAAATTATAACCTGTCGGCAGATTGTTCTCTTTCGTGTCATACTTCCAGGAAATATCCCCCATATTCGAATATTTTTTCTTTCCCTGATAAGTAATGCAGTACAGAAGATTTTGATCCGACTCTATGTGTTTATGAAAAACATCTGCCGACTTCTGTTTATCCGATTCCGTAATCTCATTCTGCACCTCTTCTTCCCAATCTGCCGCATAATCTCCTTCTGACAGCACTGCTTCATCCACTGTTTCATAAACATCCTCCTCACCAATGTCAAAAGCATAGCCATAATATCCGCTTCCCTCCACATAATCGCCGCATGCCATACTAAGAAAATTAAAAAAACGGGAAGAAATAAACTCTTTAAAATTGTCCGTCTCCTGAAAATCACTGACACGAAGCATCCTGGCACTTGACACAAAACCTGTCGGAGACGGATTTCTCCGAAGAAATCCCATTGCTCCCGTCAGAAGCAGGCTGACTGCCGCCGCATATACAATTACAGTACTAATGTTCCTTTTTTTCCATTTTATAGCCAATTCCCCACACCACCTTTAAATATTCCGGCTCTTTTGGATTTAGTTCAATCTTTTCCCGAATGCGCCGTATATGGACCATAACGGTATTTTCCGAAACAAATTTCTGCTCTTCCCAGACACGCTCATAAATTTCTTCTGCCGGAAAAATACGTCCCGGATTTTTCATGAAAAGCTCCATAATTTTCGTTTCCGTAGCCGTCAGACGAATCGGTTCTCCGTCCGCATAAAGCATGCGCTCATCCGTATGATAACAGAGCCTTCCATTGACAATACGGTGATTACCGGCCCTGTAAATATCACCAAGACTGGCATACCTGCGCAAATGACTTTTGACCCTTGCCGCCAGTTCCGCCGGATTATAAGGTTTCGCCACATAGTCGTCAGCTCCCATAGAAAGCCCTAAAACTTTGTCTGTGTCCTCACTCTTTGCACTTAAAACGATAATCGGAATGTTTTTCTTTTCCCGAATGCGCATTACAGCCGACAAGCCATCGAGCCTGGGCATCATCACATCCATAATCACCAGCTGCACGCTGTTTTGGGACAAAAGATCAAGCGCCTGCATACCGTCATATGCTTTCAGTATGTCATACCCCTCTTTTTCCAGCAGTATGGCAATCGCTTTTACGATTTTCCTGTCATCGTCTGCTACTAAAATACATTCGTTCATGATATGATCTTCCTCCTTAAGCCTGTATCTATGTTAATTGATTTTCCTTACAAAAAAAGCAGAGAATTTCTTACAGTTTTCTTACTTTTATAAAAAATATACTCCCCTTCTTTTTCCGGCGCATTGCAGCGCATAAAAAATGGATGACACGAAAGTACCATCCATTTTCCGTAATTGCATCTTATTTCTTTTTTGTTTTTTTCTTCGGTTCCGGAAGTTCTTTATACATTTCATTCAAAACTTCTGTCATAAGTTCTGTATTTTCCACATCATCTACAACCACCATCTGGGTTTTGGATCCCTCATACGGATAATCCCTTTCTGCATCCGGCATCATCCGAAGCACGGATTCCGTCGGTTTTAAAAACAGACAATTATCACAAATATCCCCGATTAGCTTATTCTGATAATAGACACAGTATTCTCCCATCATTTTTCTGGTAGACACCTCGCCAATTTTCCGGAGATTTTCTACAATGTAATCATGAAATTCCTTTGAAGTTGCCATCTGCCCACCTGTCTTTCTATATTAATTTACCTGTTTTGCATCTGCTTTCTTCTGAAATTTGTCCGCCTGAATCATAAATCTCTCATGCGTCCCTTCCCCGACTTTGCCTGCTTCATCTTCTACTTCAACTGCAAACACAAGTCTTCTGCCATCTACCTCCGTTAATATTGTCCGGCAGATGACTTTCATTCCTACCGGAGTTGCAGACAAATGTCTGATATTCAGGCTGGTACCGACACTTGCAAAACCTTCTTCCAGCTCATCTGCCACGCTTTTCCAAGCCGCCTCTTCCACCAATTCAATCATCGCCGGTGTAGCAAATACCTGCAGAGTTCCGCTCTTCCTTGCTTCTGCCGTATGCTCTTTTGTCACAATTACTTCTGCGTACCCTTTTATCCCTGCTTCTAACATGGCTGTCTCCTTTTCTGATTTATTCTGGATAATGCAACCGTTCTTCGGTAATGTTACATAATACTTCGTCATAAAATTTCTTTGACAGATAGTTTGCCATCGGCAGATTCATATCCAGATAATTGCCGCAGTCCCTGGCTGCCGCTCCCGGAACCTCGTCTTTAAAATCTCGCATAAAAGCAAACAATTCTTTCATAAGCTCCACAATATCTTTCGATTCATAATCTCCGGCTAAAATCAGATAAAATCCCGTACGGCAGCCCATCGGCCCAAAATAAACAATTTTACCGGCATACTCTTTGTGATTTCTTAAAAATGTTGCTCCCAGATGCTCGATTGTATGCACCTCTGCTGTATTCATAACGGGTTCAAAATTGGGCCGCGTCATGCGAATGTCAAAAGTTGTTACAACTTCTGCGCCGATATGGTCTTTGCGGGATACATAAATTCCCGGCAGAAGCGTTAAATGGTTGACTGTAAAACTTGCTATTTTTTCCATCATTATGCTAACCTCCCTGCCATTTCTATAATCAGGCGAACGGAATGCTCAATCGCCTTTGCCTCAAATGTCGGATAATCCATCTGTGCGCTGTCATCTGCCTTGTCGGAAATTGCCCGCACAATCAAAAACGGCACATGATTCAGATAGGCCGCATGCGCAATCGCAGCTCCTTCCATCTCTGTACAGCAACCGTCAAATGTCTTTACCAGCCATTCTTTTTTCTCTTTTCCTGAAATAAACTGATCTCCGGTTACGATACGTCCCTCAAAAACATGAATATCCGGATTTACTTTCTCACAGCTCTCCTTTGCAGTCTTTCTTAGCTTTTCATCTGCTGCAAATGATTCCGCCTCCATATCCGGTATCTTTCCCGGCGCATAACCAAGGGCTGCCACATCCATATCGTGCTCTACGGCATCCGTTGCAAGTACAATATCGCCTATATCAATTTTTGCCTGCAGGGAGCCTGCGATTCCCGTATTGATAACACAGCTTACTGCAAACCTGTCAATCAGAGTCTGTGTGCAGCAGGCAGCATTTACCTTTCCGACTCCGGCACGGACCACAACTGCATCTGCCCCGTTTAGTTTCCCTTCATAAAATTCCATGGATGCCGCTTTTGTCACTGTCACATCCGTCATCAATTCTTTTAGTTTGGCTACTTCTGAATCCATAGCACCGATGATTCCTAACATAATGCTTCCTTTCTTATAAAAATTATTCTACGGCCCCGCCTCTTTTTGCAGAGTCAAAACAGTTTCTCCTTTTGTATTTTTCAGTATGACGGCATCTTCCGATGCTTCATACTGATACTGAGTACTCCCGGCATGATCTGATAAAATCATTTTTTTCTTATCCGCATAGTAATGCTCTGTGACCTGCATGGTAATGCTGCCATCCTCTTTAAAAATATACTGATAGCTGTCTCCGTCCGCACCAATCTGATAAGTTCCCTCAAAATACTCCCCTGTTATCAGTCCGTCTTCTCCATCCAGCAAAAACAGCATCATCGGGTTTGCGTCCAGATTAAATTCTTCTGTCGTATACGTCAGAACAATATGATCCTCTGCCCTGCGCAAGAGATACTCGGTAAAATTATAATCCTCCGGCAGCTCCCTGCTAATATCATCCAGACAGATTCTGACCACCAATTCTCCAGGCTCGTTTTCCTTAAATTCATATATTCCTTTTTGGCGGACTACTAATGTGCTGTCATCTGAAAAAACAAACTCCATATTATCCGTATCTGCAATCCGGTATGTGTCATCAAAAATCACTTTCGATGCTCTGTATTTTCCACTGCCGCATCCGGTTAAGAAAAAAAACGCAATGAAAACAATCAAACTTCTGCCCATATGCGCACCTCGTTTTATTTGCTTTATTATATCATATCTTTTTCTTTTTTCAATTGCTCACAGAATAATGCGCATCAATCTTATCAAACACTAAAAGGCTCGTGGTTTACATTACTTTTCCACACGCCTGCCATCTATTTTATAGATACGGAATGGCGTAGTAAAGTTTCCATTCTCATCCAGATCTGCATAGAGAATGATTTCCGAGTCATTTTCCATCCCGAACCCGTCATCATCCGCCCAATAACTTCCATCGGGCTGAATCTCCCACAAGCAGCGATAGCCGTTCCCACAACGTTCAAAATCTGTTCTGTAGCGAATCTCTCCAATGTCAAAATCAAATTCTCCCTCAATATAATCCGTCCACTTACCCTGAATAATACCAGGAAAGTTTTCAAAACGGCCCTTATGATTCACAATCACTTTATGATAATCTTCTTCCGGCTTATTTAATACAACTGCGGCTATTTCGCCGCCTCTGTTGCGGCCGAACGTAACATGCTGTGACAAGCCTGGCGTGGTGAAATCGTATTTCTGTTCTTCTTTTGGAATTTCTTTCTTTGGCGTAACCTTCTTTTCAGGCTCTTTATCCGGCTTTTTTGTAATTAGCGCGGCGGCTAATAATACTGCTGATGCTCCAATAATCCATTTAACCATATTTTTCACAACCTTTCTGTTACTGACTTAAAAACCGGTTATTTGTCCAGTTCTTTCCTGTAAACATCAAATGTCTGGTCGTCAAACAACACCCATTTGACGACGTCAAGTTCCCCAGGATGCTCCGAAACAAATTCCTTTGCTGTCTGCACGGCAATCTTTGCCGCCTCCTCCAGCGGAAACTGGTATATCCCCGTAGAAATCGACGGAAATGCAATCTTCCTTATGCCCTTTTCCACAGCAAGTTCCAGACAAAACCTGTAACATGAAGCGAGAAGCTTCCGCTCATTTTTATTACCACCGCGCCAGCGCGGACCCGGAGTATGAATTACATAATCGCAGGGAAGCCTGTACGCATTTGTGATTTTCGCTTTCCCTGTTTCACACCCGCTTAAAAGACGGCACTCTTCCAGCAGTTTGGGTCCCGCCGCGCGGTGGATTGCCCCATCCACGCCTCCGCCCCCAAGCAGGCTCGTATTTGCGGCATTCACAATAGCGTCAACATCATGGTTCCTGGTAATATCGCCTTTTATGGCAATAAATTCTGTATTTGGCTCTTCTATCGCCATTTTGTCCTTCCAGCGCATATGGATGTACTTTCGAATCCAGTCCGGATCCTCATAGTGGCTGTATTCATTCATCTGGCATCCATAGCAGAGGTCGTCCGCCATCTCAAGAATAACATCGGAAAGTTCCAGATCCCGCTTCCATTTTTCCTCTATCGCCTCATAACCGCAAAGCGCCCCAAGAATATTTCCCGTGACCGCTCCAGTGGAATCACTGTCGCCGCTGTGATTTACAGCTGCTGTGACTCCCGCAGAAAAATCATCCTGATATTTTAAAGAACAGTATATGGCAATGCCAAGCGTCTCCTCTGCTACCCAGCCCTCTCCAAGCCTGTGGATATTTTCCAGATCGCTCTCGCCGTTTTCGGAAAGCGTGACTGCCAGATCCATCATCCGGACAAGTGAGCCCAGATACGGCTCATCGGAAAACAATCCGGCCATGGCATCCCGCGCTTCCAGCACAATTTCCTTAAGCGTCATTTCACGCCTTGAATAGACAATACGGTTTACAATATGTACAAGGGCGGCCGCGCTCATATAGCCAAGGGGATGTCCGTGCGTCACTGCCGCAATTTCTGCCCCTTCCCTGTCAAGCTCTTTCAGCTCTCCCTGGAAGTCATACCGCAGAGCCAGAGGCGCCACACGCATAATCCCGCCGCATCCCTTACTGTTGTTCCGCGGGTTGTCCATACTTCCCGGATTCTTCCCCTTAAGGGCTGATATACAGGTATTTCCGGGCGCCCTGCGGCTGTATAATTCCGGCACATCCAGCAGCCATGACATGCGTTCCCCGGCAAATTCCCGGGGCATCCTCTGAACCCTGTCAAAGCTTTGCTCCTGCGTAAGCAGCCAGTCCATGTAAGAATTTGCCACATAACAGCGCGGACCGCCGCCGATACCGCGCATAGCCGACCGGGTATCCGCGACCAGTATGCCGTCTGCCGTAAACAGCGACATCTGTGTGTCGTCTGAAATCAGGGCTTTTCCGCTTCTTTTGTCAAGGGTATATTCCTGTATTCCCTGTGTGCCGTATTTTGAGAAAATCTCACTTTCCCTGAAAAATTCAACCGGGTATCCCAAAGCGTCCCCAACCGCGCCGCCAAACAGGCTTCCCCTGATTTTATCAAGCCACGCTTCCCTTTCTTTTTTCCTTTTAAGAGACGCGTCAATTTCTTTCCTGTCTTCATCCCTGTAAAAATTGCCAGACGAGAAATTCCGGCAAAACTCCTTAAAATTATACTGCTCCGGAGTATGGTCAAGAACGGCAAAATCAATCCTGCGGAAGAAATCCTTCTCCCCCATCCCGTTGAAATTCATTTCCTTTAACGCTTTATAAAACAGATCTGACATCACATGGGCGTCGTTTCCGAATGCACCGCAGCCCCATGCGCCAAGGACAAGGTTTTTATATCCATAATAAGCGGCGCATTTCAGCATCCCCATAATACGATGGCAAACCATCTCCTGATATGCGTCCTCGCCCATTCCTTCTTTTCCGTTTCTTACCATTGGTGCGGCACAGGTAAGAACCGCCACTATTACCGTTTCCTCCAGAAGGCTGCCATCCGCATCTCTGATGATCTCCACCTGCGGTGTAAATATCATTCCGTCTGATCCCATACACGTATTTTGCTTCCGGTTATATTCGTAATATTTTTCTGCCTCCGGACTTTCCAGTGACAGCAGGAGAGAGCTTTTCCTGCACAGGTCTTCCTCCTGCGCCCTTGCCCCTATCCTTACGCCGCCGCCCGGATGCACAGGATTGGCAAGGTTTAAGACAAGAACCGGTTTTGACTCCTTGCTGAACATATAACTGAAATTCTTATACTGTTCCCTGGCTGCTGCAAAAGAATCCTCATTCTGACAGCCGTACCCGCACCTTCCCAGAGTAAAAACCCTCTGGAAGTCCGTCTTTTTGCATATTTCTTCCACATCCCCCGGGAGCAGGACATGAACCATCCGCATCGCCTCTTTTGACAGCTTAAGCTGTACTGTCCTGCCATTTATACGGTAGCGTCTTTCTTCCAATATGCAAAGCGTATCCCGCAGCATATCCATATTTTTATTTCTCATAGTTATTTCCTTTCTGAAAACACAATTTCATTGTACAATAAACACACTGCTTTGCCAGAGAAGTCCCTGAATAAATTTTGTCACAGGAGTCTTAGCCGCAAAAGCGTCTTTCGCTCACAACTTATCATCTCGTTTATAACAGCGTCTGTTATAATTCAATTATACAGAAAAATGCTTACTGTTACAATAAAATTAATATGAAAGGATGGTTCCCGCAAATACTTTTCCCATCTTCATCCTCTGTAATAATAAATTAAAATCTGCAATATAAAAAGTCCTGCTGTATTTCCGCAGCAGAACAGTCTTAAAACCAAATGTGCCAATATATTAAATCCGTTTATTCTACGATTTTTCCTGCATACTCATAAATACGTTTAAGCATCCCATCATTCCTGCTTCCGCTCCCTAACTGCCGTTCCATTCTATCCCCAAAACCCATATAAGTATTAAATCCAAGCATATATACGGCCATCGCTAAATTCTCCGGTTCTTCTGCATATACACTTGCCACTTTCCGTAACTCATCTATCACCGTATCATGCGGAACGGAAACACTTTCTTCCTCGTTTACAACAGTGTTAATAACTCCAGGAAGCGTCATACACATTTTATAAAACGCATCTTCCTCTCCAGTAAGAATCTCATAGAACTGATCCATGCTAACACGCCGTATCAACCTATGCTGCACATTCTTCCCATCTACTTTTGTTGTCCATTTAATGTTCTGTGACTTTTTAGCAATCGCCTCTACTAAAAGACAAGCGCAATCATCATCTTCGAGAATTTGTCCCTGCATTTTTATGTATGTCTTTGCGGAAGAAGCTGAGTTCATGGTATTATGCTTATTCTTC
>CAOKHR010000093.1 GCA_948468325.1 uncultured Lachnospiraceae bacterium
TGCCGTATGTCGTCCGTTCGTCTGTATGCCCGACCTGTTCACGGATAAAATTTATGTTTATGTCCTCATTGTCAATGAGCGTTGAAATATATGTCTTTCTGATTTTATGCATTCCTTTCTCTGAAATATCCGCATTTTTGCAACATCTGCGGAGTATGGTATTTAAATATCTTGCTGTCAGGCGTTCTCCGTGGTTCAAAAATATATACTCTGAACCGCCGTATCCATTTTCAGCATTATGAATCTTTGCCTGATTTAAAATTTTTCTTGCGGTGGAAGTCAGGTAAACATTCCGGTTTCCGGCATAGGACTTTGTGCGTTCGGTAATGACGGGCTTTTCTTTGCTCCATGAGCCGTCAGGCAGTCTGTCATATTCCTTTGTTTCCATTCGCTGTACGTGTATACAGTTTTCTTTTTCCTCTCCAATGTCCGACCATTTTAAAGCAACGATTTCTGAAATCCGCAGTCCTGTCTGGAAAGCAAATGGAATCGCAAGGGAAGCGGACATATTGTTTCTTTCAAAGTCTGCGTATGCTTCCCTCTCAATCAGCGGCTGTTCGTCCAGAAGATACACCTGCGTTTCATCTGATTTCTTTTTTACAGGGGTAAAGAGCTTCGTGTCTATCTTTACTTTTGAAAACGGGTTCTCTGGTATGATGTTTTTTTCCACTGCAAGCTCTAAGGCTTGGCGCATGATGACCGCCATGTTATAGTACTGCTTTTTTGTCATGCAGTTGTTTTTTATCAGGGAATGCGCCCATTTGTCCAGCGTATATTTATCCAGTCTGGAAAAAGGGATTTCTATAATGCCGTCATGGACATAGTAGCGTTTCCAGAGTTCGTCTATCGTCTTTATGTATCTGCTGGAATTCGTATGCAGTGCTTTGAAGTCAAGCCATTCCGCATAAAAAGTCTTCAGGCATATTTTTTCTTTGGATTTTTCCTTTTCACGCTCCTTGTAGAATTTTATGATTTCCTTTTCCAATAATTCTTTGGACGCTTTTACAATCTTGCGGCGGTTGTTCGGTTTTGTAGAATCCGTTACATAAGTTGAAAACCTGCCGTCTTTGTTTTCTGTAATCGCGTATGCGTGCCGTTCTAATATTTTTTTGCTTGTCATAGTGTCTATATTATCCAGCACTTCATCTAAATCAATATTACTGCATGACAGCTTATTTAGCAAGGCATTTACTTTTTCCTGTCTGGAAATATTTTCCCTGCCATGGTTTTTTCTTTCTTCCATGCGTTCCGCTGTAATGAGTTTTTATTTTCAGGTGGTTCAGTTTTTAGGTGGTCAGGTGTTTCAGTGTCTCAGTGTCTCGGTGTTTAGGTGTTTCGGTGTTCGCAACCCATGTTCAGGCGTTTGCTCCTTTCTTTTTGTTTTTTTCTGTTGGCTGGTTTTATGTCAGCTTTCTTTAAAGGGCAGGTTTGAGAGTTCTGCATCCGGGAATTTTACAAAACCGCCCGTTGCCCTTTCCCTCAAATCTTCATAGCCCTTGTATTCCCTGCCGTCAAGACTGTATGTTTTGTATTGCCCGTTTTCAAAAAAATGCAAAACTATCATATTTATACGCCTTAAAAGTTGGTTGTAGGAATCCACGTCCTGATGTTCATGCGCGACCATGATCTGGTATATGACTTCGGGCGGATATACAGAAGTTATATAGACCGTATTCCAGAGGTTGAACGTGTTCGTATAGCGTGAATGTGTCTGCATACGTGTGTATCCGTTCAGCATGGTTAAAAGTTTCCCGTATGTAATCCCGAACCCTTTGAATTCGTCCATGAACAGGATAGGCGGCGCGCCTGACTTCATGTATGAATCCAAGCCGCCCGAAGCGTTGTTGTCGTAATCCGTCAAAAGATATATGCTGTCCGCGCCGTGTTTTTCGCAGAGCCGGTTATAGGTGTATGTCTTGCCGGAGCCGCTTTCCCCGACATGGTATTCGCAGTATATGTCCTGCCTGACCGGGGCTTCCTGTATTTTTTGGTCAATGTACGCGTGCAGGATCATCTTTTCATATTTATAGTAGCGGAAATTTTTGTCCAGTATTTCCTGCGGCGTCATTCCTTTTAAGAGCATTTCTTCTATCTCTTCTAAATCGCCCCGTTTGCCCTGCACGTCCTGAATGTTTTCCAAGCCGTTTATAAACAGGACTTCTTCTCCCTTTTCCTCATATTTCCCCTGTTTAAGAAGATACGCGGAGAGTTCTTTCTTTCCCCCAAGCTGCGGCTCAACGTGGGAATTACAGAGAATGTCCGCGACTTTTTTCAATGTCGTTGTGTTGCCGTATAAAGCCATGTGCGCATGGTATAGCCCGTCTGCACTCACACATACAGCTACTGCGCAGGAACGCCCCTTGCCGCTGTTTTCCCAGAGGGAAGTCAAAAAATGAGCAAGATATTCCGGGTTTTTGTATTCCTCTTCTGATAACCCCAGAGCCTTCATACTGCTCTGCTGAACTGTCGAGATGAAGGCTCTGCCCTTTGTGTCTGTTGAAAATGCCATGATAAAATGCCTCCCGAAAAATAGTTTAAAATTCACAGTAATTTAGAAATGTCACAGCCAAAGCGTGAATGGACGGACTGCGGAATGCCTTATAAATAAAGGGATTGTTTAGATTAGTCACAGTCACAAAAGTGGGCTGGTAATACTGACAGCCCACCGCCGCCACTTCCTGACCGCCTGCGGCGGTCAGTCGTGTCCGGCGTTTACTCCCTGCCGCTCATATGCCGCCGATCTGCTGTTTCCAGAATGCGCCGTATGTGCCGTTTCCACTCCTGCGCGTCCTGAATCAGTGGATACTTTACGGTGACGGCTTCCATGCCGTCTGCAAGGAGCATTCCTTCCCCTGCCTGAAAAACGCCGTCTGGGATTTCCTCACCCGGAAAGACCATGCCTTTCTGTTCTTTTGACATCTTTCCTAATCCGATGACCGCCATGAAATTGTCGCGCGCCCCGTTTGAGAACAGGGAGCTGTCCGCGCGCTGTGTTACAATCCATATGCCGGATTCTATCCCCCTGCCAAGCATGAGTATCTCCGCCACCGCGCCGAGTATGTCGTGGGCTTTCTTTGTCTTGCCTGCTTTGTCCTTCATTTGCAGGTAATTCAGGAAAGCGGGGTATTCGTCGCATATGAGCAGACGGCGTTTTTTGTCTGTGCCGCCCTGCCTTGCTCCGCAAAATAAGCTGTAATAGTTTAAAACCCCGGCATAACAATCTTCTCCTGAATAGTAGTGCGCATATCCTTTCAGGAAAGAAAAATCTTCCGAGTTTTTAAAATCACAGACATGGACTTCAATATCTGGCGCGGCTTGCAGGAGTTTTCCGAGCAGGAACAGGACGGCCTGTGATTTGCCGGAGCCACTTGAACCGGTTATGAGCGCATGGGGGTGGGAGGCAATGCCCAGTTTTACGGGCACTGCCAGTCCATATTTTTGGTAAGGCTCTTTCAGATAGCCGAAAACGGATTTTTTCTCATTCCCCATTTTCCCACTTCTCCCGGAATTTTTTGCTCTGCCCCTGCCGCCTGCTTGCAATCTGCCGTTTGCTTGCAATCTGCCGTCTGCGTATCCTCTGTTTAAGGTCGTCAAGCTGCTGGATTCCGGTCTGCGTCCGGGCAAATGCGACGTATAGGCAGTTTGGCTTAAGCTCAACTGCTGTGAGGGCTTCCGCGGACATATAGCAGTCGTAGGCCAACAGCGTCCGGGTAAGGATTTCCTCTGCCTGTTTCTGGATCAGCGGTTGCAGGATTTCATCATCCGGGCAGTCGGGCTTGCGTTCAATGGCAAAGCGGTATTTGACAGAATGTCCGTCTGATGCTATAATGGCCGCATTGTTATAAAAAAAGAGGAAATTATTCTTGATTATGGAAAATTCCTCGTTTACAAGCTCCGGGACAATCCGGTAGCCGTCATATCCTACGAGGACGGGGTAAACTGGTTCTGGCGGTGGATTCGGTTTGAATAATTCCCCAAAGGTTTCTGCCATAAATTTTTTGAGGATTTTTGCGGCCTCTTTCCCGGAACAGTTTTTTACAACTGAAATGAAGAAAATGATTATTAGGACTGCAACTAAAACAAAAATAGCTAAAAGAATTAATGCGATTAAATTTTTCATATCTTTTCCTTTCCGGGCGGCTTAAAAGCCGCCCCGTAAATTAAAAGTTAATCAGTTTCAACTGGCTCGATTGATACAAGCCGGAAATACTTGCTGGCAAGAGCCAGATCCAACGTCAGCATGACAGGCGTATTTTTTGGCAGGGTTTCCAATTCGTTAAAAAGCTCCTCCTCGATGAAGAAGTTCACAAATTCTTCTGCTTCGGTGTCCAAAATTTTTACAGCAAAATATTCTTCTCCCGTTTTTTTGGAAACGCCATGCCGAACAGAAGCGATCCTGCCTTTCCCGGTTGCAATCATATAAATCACCCCCTTTTTCTTTCTTGCAAAGCTATCTTATCAAGAATTTTGACAGAAATATCGTCGTCATGCGCTAAATTTTTTGCATATTAAAGAGCATCAACCAAGTTTTTTATAAGTTCTTTTTTTTCTGTGTATGACAGATTTTCCATATTGGGAAGATTGCAATGGGTATCGCATTCTTTGCCGTCTATTAACCATTCGTAGCTGACATGCCCGGCGGAACAGTATTCTCGAATTATGTCATGTCCGGGGCTGGAAGAGCCGTTTTCGTAGTTTGAGACAGTTGCGCGTGAAACACCTAAACGCTCCGCCATTTGTTTCTGGGTTAATTTAAGGCTCATACGTAAATCCTTTAATCGTTCATAACAATAAGATTCTTGTTTTTCAATTTTAGTATTTTGCATATATAGACTCTCCTTTTTTTGATTTAAACTTACGCATGCGTTTTTTGTAATTATACCGTAAACCCCCGGACTCAATTTGAAAATGCAATTAGAAAAAGCAAATAGGGAGGGGGAAAAAATTGGTGCAACAGGTCAATTTTAAAGCCGCTGGAAACAGGGTTTTTTGGTACTTTTAACGAAAAAAACAGATACAGGGTGTGAAATGTCAAAAGGGGCGACAAGGTATTTAATTGAATAAAAATAAAGAAAATGGAATGAAAATTGTAGGGAATTGAATGAAAAAAGATTTGACAGATAAAAAACAATGATTAATTTTATAAAAATTTACTGCAAGGGAAAAGAAAAGCCAGAAAATTTCCAAAGGGGAAAAATTCGGGCTTTTTTAATGTCTTTTATGTGTATTTTTTCCTTGATAAATTTAAATGTGTATTTAAATTCAAAAATAAACTCTTGCAAAAATCAATATTTTATTAGAATTGGGATTCTGAAATTGATTGAGAAAGAAAAAATTCTCCTGAAAATCTATGTAAAAGATTAAGGGGGCTTTTTTTATGCGGCAGTCAAATTTTATTGTCTAATAGTTCATCACAGGTAACATGAAATATTTTAGACAGCACCTGCAATTCAATATCCGTAATAAACCGCTGGCCGGATTCAATTCTCTGCACGGCATTCTTGTCTACGTCGATTCCTTCTTTTTGCAATAATTCCGCAATCTGTCTCTGGGAAGTCTTTTCCGGCAGAGCCTGTCTTAATTCTTTTATTTTTATTCCGCAGATATTATTCCGGCCGTCTGGACATTTGTTTTTATACATATCTTATCCTCTCTAATTCCTGAAAATTTGACATTCACTGCTTGTCTTATAGGACAGTATAAGATATAATTAGACGACACCTGACATTCACTGAATGTCAATTCAGAAAATTAGAAATTTTTCAGATAAAAGATTTCCATAAACATTGGCTTAGTCTGGCGAATATAATGGAGGGATAAAAGCTATAAAGAAGATGTCTGGATTTATGATGAAAACATTGCTTGCAATGGCGGTTGTGCTGGCGGCGTTTTCTTTTCTGCCGGAAACAGCAGAAGCGGCAACACCAAAGATGGACCGCACGAAGGTAACCTGCACAGCAAAAGAAAACTTCACACTTAAGGTTAAGAACGCAGGCGGCAAGAAAGTAACATGGTCTTCAACAAAGAAATCAGTCGCAACGGTTTCCAAGAAAGGTGTTGTAATAACAAAGAAGGCAGGTAAGGCGACAATCAAGGCTAAGGTTGGAAGCAAGACCGTTAAATGCAAGGTAACAGTTAAAAAGTCAGCAAAACAGCCATGGCGTGTAGTAACAAACAAGACCTTACACGTAGGCGAGAGCTTCCTTTTAATCGAGGGCTGGTTTACAGATTACCAGTCAACGTTCTCATTTAATGACCGCATTGCTACGGTAGACGAGGCAGGTAAGGTAACAGCTACGGGCGTTGGTACTGTAAAGATTTTGGTAAACAGAGGTCAGGATTCTCAAGGTAATTACAGAGATTACTTCTGCACAGTAACGGTTGTTCCAGGAGCTGCTAAGACTTGTAAACACAATTGGATGGACGCAAGAGATAAGAGCGGTAAGTTATTATCCATCAAAGAGTATGAAGAAATGGGGTATTGTGAGTGCCTTACATGCGGTACTAAGTTTTTTGATCAGAGCGATATGAATGCTCATCTTTCTGCTTCTAATGGAACACACTCAGGTGGAAGAACAGCAGGCGGCGGAACAAATTCAGATATGTGCAAATTCGAATATATTGGTCAGAATATGACATACTGCCGGAACTGTGGGGCAATAAAATAAGGTTTCATACGAAACATCAAAAGTTATTTATAACAGCCTATCCTTTCGAGGGTAGGCTGTTTTTACTATATAAGTTATATTGTGCTTGATTTACATACTCTATTCAATTTTGAGAACAAATTGAGAACAACGGCAGATGAAGTGCCGGAAACTCCTTTCTTTTAGGCGTTTGTGAGATTGCAATTTTGTTCAAATCCTGTCGCATCGACTACTTGGCAGGGGCACCGGAATCCTTTAAAATCAAGGGTTCCGGGCTTTTTTTATTTTTATCCGATTCTAAGATATGGCTGATTTTTCATGAGTTCTACAAAAAGTTCTACAAAATTTATACTCCGAATAAATGGGCGCATGATTCTGATAGTTGTTCCAGGTCATCCGGCATTTCATTTAGCCTTTCTTTGTTGAAGTGGCTGTAAATGTTTAGCGTTGTGCTGGTATCGGAGTGTCCGAGCCAATACTGCAGCTTTTTGACATCCCATCCTTTGTTGATGAGAAGGGAAGCGCATGTGTGCCGCAGCTTATGCAGGGTGATTTCCGGCCGTCCGTAGGCTGTCGTGGCCTTGCAGAATAGCTTGGAGATATAATCAGGATCATAGGGGCGTCCGTCTTCCCATGTAAAGACGTAATCGCTGTCATGGTAAGCATTCCCGAAAAATTCCCTGTTTGCCGCCTGTTCCTTTTTGATTTGCTCCAGACATTGTACTGCCGTTGGGAATAAGGCGAGCGTCCGGAAGCTGTTTACCGTCTTGGTGGAATCCTTTGCTTCCGTTGTCTTTACCCTTACGACGGTATGCTGTATCCGGAGCGTCTTTTTTTCGTAATTGACGGCATCCCATTTTAAGCCGAGAATTTCGGAACGGCGCAGCCCGTAATAAATGCCGAAAAAGCAAATCGGGACTAACTTGCGGAAAAAGAGGTTTTCGGTGTCCGCAAGGAAGTTCATCAGGTCTTTGCATTCGGTTTCTGTCAGAAACAGCATGGCTTCCTCATAATCCCGGTTCTTTTTCCCGTGTACGGTTACAAGTGATACAGGATTTGAAGCAACAAGGCCGTCTATAGCCGCCTGATTATATACTGACAGCAGGATGCTTTTGACAGAGCGAACCGTACGTACTGCAAGAGGCCCTTTTTCATGTGTTTTCTTATCTGTTTTGCCGTATTGGAGCAGATAGCAGATAAATTTATCCACTGTTTGGGCAGTTACGTCTTTCAAACGTGGGTTGGTAACTTTAAAATAGCTGCGGATCTGCGAAGCACGGTATTCATAGGATTCATATGTAGAGCGTTCCAGCTCGTTCTTTTTGCGGAAGAGCCAGTGGTCCAGATAATCGCATAACGTGATGTCGGGATCTATGGCAGTGTTATATTCATCCGGCAGTTTTTCCAGATAAGCATGG
Source organism: uncultured Lachnospiraceae bacterium (assembly GCA_948468325.1). Taxonomy (GTDB): domain Bacteria; phylum Bacillota; class Clostridia; order Lachnospirales; family Lachnospiraceae; genus Roseburia_B. The sequence goes on from CAOKHR010000093.1 coordinate 8,066, forward strand.
TCGGCAACTGCTTTTGCTTTCAGATTTTCGGCTTTCCGCTTGTTGCCTTTGGTTTCTAAGTGCGTGGACAGCATTTTCTGCCGCCATTTGTGTGATACCGGGTCCTTATAGCTAAGTTTGATGTAGTAATAGCTCTGCCCGGAAACATTTTGTTTGGTGATCAATGTGCCCGTCATGGGCGTTCCTCCTCTCTACGAATGACGGGCGTGCCAGTTGTATTATAGCACGCCCGTGGGTTTTTGTCAGGATGCAGCCATAAATTGTATAAATAAGATTTTAAATTAATTTAAGATTTCAATTCCTCTTTACATATTTATAAAAAACTTAATTGTACTCCCTGTATTTCTTCTTTTTTTCTTAAATATACT
>CAOKHR010000094.1 GCA_948468325.1 uncultured Lachnospiraceae bacterium
TGCAAGAACGAAAACCGGCACAATGATTAGACACAGCTCTGATTTTTTCATAAGAGGCTCTTTTAACATCAGGCGAACCAGCGGCCTTTTTTTCTTTAGATCGCTGATCCGTACGGAAAGCCTGGGAAAAAATTTCCAGCCGGACGGAGTGAGATTCGCACCGCTTACTGCAAGAGCAGAAAACATCGTCGGGTATCTGGATGCGGCGATCAGGCCAACGATACCGCCGTCGCTGAATCCGTAAAATGCGGGTTTTATCAGATCCAGCGCCTGAACGAAAGCAGCAATGTCTTCTGCCATATCGCTGTAATGATATTCATTTACGGCAGCGCTCAATCCATGTCCCCGGCTGTCTATCGCATAAACCGTATGTTTTTTGGAAAGTTCCGGGATTAATACGTCAAAGATTTTATGCGTTTCGCCGTTTCCGTGTGCTAAAATCACGGGGGAACCTTCCCCGTTTTTCTCGTAGTAAATAATCTGTCCGTTTAATTGAATGTACATAATCTGTTTCGTTTTCCCTTCTTTAATAATAGTTATATTAAGGTAACAGTTCAGCCCAGGACTTTGCACTGGCTGCAAAGTCCGTACCCAAAGGGCATGATATAAGAACGCATATATTATTAAGTATAACATATTTTCCCCTTATCTTGAAGAATAAAATAAAGTTGTGTTACAATATGAGAAAATATAAAAGCAGGGATGATTATGACAAAAAGAGAATGGGAAATATGGGAAATTATCATAGAAACAATTACGTTAATCGCAGTCGGCGTATTTTTTGGTCTGCAGATTTATTATGTATATGTATATGAGAGCAGCATTCTGACATTGCTGTATCATTTGCTGCCAATGTTTTTGCTTTATGCAGGGCCTGCAGTTCTGCAGATATTTCCGGAGCTGCTGAACGGCTTTGGCAGTGAGCCTCTGCAGGGAAAGGTTCGTATTTATGCTGTACGTATGGTGAGAAACAGTAAAATGCTTGTTGTGTTCGGAATATTGGCTCCGGCTGTTGCGGATGTACTCGGAATGAAAATGAATGCGGCATACAGCCTGTTAATCATGGCCGGAGTCCTTGGGAATATCGGTTATTATCTGTATCGGATTTATCAGTATAATATAAAGGAAAAAAAATAAAGTCATCACACATGAATCCGTGATGGCTTTATTCTTTTAATCATTTCCAATTCCAATGTCTTATTCATTTATATATATTATGAAAAAGGTACTTTGAAAAGTTGTTGATTAAGTAGGTAGTAATTATTTTACTACAGTTACGTTGGTTGCCTGTGGTCCTTTTGCACCGTCAACTACTTCGAATTCAACAGTAGCTCCCTCTTCTAAAGATTTGAAGCCCTCCATGTTAAGTCCTGAGTAATGAACGAACACATCGTTTCCAGATTCATCTGAGATAAAACCGTAGCCTTTCTGATTGTTGAACCATTTTACTGTACCTTTGTTCATTGCAGTACCTCCAAAATTAAATTATGCTTGTATTGATGCACTAGATTAATATAGCACATGGAAATTAAAATGTAAAGCAAAAATTTAAAGTTCCTCATAAGATATGAAGTGTTTTTTTAAAAATTTTTGCACCAGAATATCCCATTCATGTTCTAACGTGCGGTCTGTGGAAAAAACCGAGTAGGAAATTCCGGTTGTAAGAATAATCTGGCTGTTCTGGAATGTCAGATTGATAAAGACACCCTGAATGTCATCCGGCGAAAAACTGCTGCCGGATTTTGCGAGAGTATTTTCCATATTTTCAGGAGAGAGCATCAGGATAAATTTAAAAGAAACAGGAGTATGCCGGCCGCGTATGATCTGATAGCAGATGGGTCGGAGCTTTGCATAAGGAAGAATGGTATAACCGGACAGCCCCTCCTCTTCCAGTTCTGCTTTAGAATAGAAAGAAGAATTGATATGGCCGTCAATTGTAAAAGAAGCATCTTTTGTAATACTGGCTTCGGGCAGCAGAAAATGATCAAAAATTTCGCTGCATAAAAGCTGGTTCATGAAAGATTTTTTATCGGTAAGTTTTAAAGCAATCAAATTTTCACCCCGTTTAAGAATTTCAAAATAATCATATGTGCAATTTTCGTTACATTTCACGCCATCTGCACGCCCCGCTTTGCGGTAGTTTTGGGTACAAATTGTGACGCTCATCTGTCAGAAAGCAATTTTCAAACACGCTCTAGGAAAAATCCCCAAAATATAGTAGAATATTACCTGAATACAATATGGTTTGTCAATGGTTACAGAATGAACGGTAACCGGAGCGTGTTTGTATGTGGAGGAATATATGAAGAGCAGGATAAAAAAGGTATTTTGCCAGACAGTATTTGCGGCGGGAGCCATGGTTTGGCTGACAGGCTGCGGACTGGCAGATAAATATGAAGAGTTAAAGTCGGTGATTGTACAGGAAGAAGTATCTTCCGATAAAACAGAGAAGCCGGTAAGGAAGAAAAAGCCACGGGAGCAGAAAGAGACAGAAGTTGTTTTAAAACCGGAGGAAACTGAGACAGAAGAGACGGAAACAGCAGAAGAAACAGAAACGGATGATAACACGGAAAGCGATATTGCAAGTCCCCAAAATTATGCATACAGTGCGCTGGGGGAAGAGGCAAAGCAGGTGTACAATGAAATGCTTACAACAATTTTGGAACATCAGGAAAGTGTGGAAGTCTCTACTTTAGATCAGGAAGTGATGGAAGAAGCGTACAGAGCAGTTATGGCGGATTATGGCGGATTGTACTGGGTGTCCGGTTATGTGTATACACAGTATACCAGAGGCGGCGAACCGACCAGTATGGAATTTTCCCCGAAATACACAATGGAGCTTGCGGAACGGGAGCGGATTCAAAGGCAGATTGACGCTTCGGTAGAAGAATTGCTGGCAGGAATTTCTATCACGGATTCCGATTATGAGAAAGCAAAATATGTATTTGAGATATTGGTTCAGAATGTGGATTATGATTCTTCCGCAGAAAATAACCAAAATATTATCAGCGCTTTTTTAAACCGTGCCACGGTATGTCAGGGGTATGCCTGTGCAACGCAGTATCTGCTGCGTCTGCTTGGTATTGAAAGTGTGATTGTGACGGGAAATGCCAATGGGGAATCTCATGCATGGAATCTGGTTCGTCTGGACGGAGAATATTATTATATGGATACGACCTGGGGAAATTCCCGATATTTGGACAGCTCCAGCCAGATGGAGAAATATGTAAATTATAACTATCTGGCAATTACTTCCGAGGAAATCAGCAGAACACATGCCGCAGACAGTACGTTTCCCCTTCCGGAATGCAGCAGCATGAAGAATAATTATTTTGTGAGAGAAAACAAATATTTTTCAGACTGGAATCCGGAAGCAGTCGGCGGAGTGCTGGCGGCGGCATGGAATGAGGGAGGAGATGCATCTGTTAAGTTTTCTTCACCGGAACTTTATGACCAGGCATTGGATTATTTCATTACAAAACAGCATATTGCCGATTACTGTGAAAATATCTCTTCCATATATTATTTAGAGGATGCAGAATTATATGTGATTACGTTTCATTTTTTATAAGAAATTGATAGAAAAAATGCTTTTCAGATGCAGATACTTGTGTTATAATGTCTTTCGAATATGATGCGGTGGATTCTGCAGGAGAGAAAAGGAGATTTTATTATGAAACATGTAAAAACCCTGAATACAAGAAAATTACAAAATACAGTGAAAAAAGGCGGTTGTGGCGAATGTCAGACATCCTGCCAGTCAGCATGCAAGACATCTTGTACGGTAGGGAACCAGACTTGTGAAAACAGCAAATAGATTGTTTTATAGTTACATAAGTGCGGACCGTGCGCAGGGCGTGCGGTCATTTATGCATTAGTATGCAAAAAACGTCCGGCGGACGTTTTTAGTTTGTCATATGTAATAAGGAAGAGAGGGAATGCTGAGTGGTTCACCAGTACAAAAACAACGGCTATAACATTGTTCTGGATGTAAACAGCGGGGCGGTTCATGTAGTAGATGACACGGCTTATGACGTTATCGCTTTATGGGAGACGCATACAGAGGATGAAATCATAGAAAAGTTAAAGCCGGAGTATGAAGAACGTGAGCTTCGTGAAGCAGTCAGAGAAGTTGCATCGTTGATAGAAGAAGATGCACTTTTTACGAAAGACGAATATGAAGATTATATCACAGATTTTAAACAGCGTAAAACGGTAGTTAAGGCGTTATGTCTTCATATTGCACATGACTGCAACTTAAAATGCCGGTATTGCTTTGCTGAAGAGGGAGAATATCACGGCAAAAGAGCGCTGATGCCGTTTGAAACAGGGAAAGCTGCACTTGATTTTCTGATTGCAAATTCCGGCAGCAGAAAAAATCTGGAAGTGGATTTTTTTGGCGGCGAACCGACACTCAATTTTCAGGTGGTAAAAGATCTGGTTGCATACGGAAGAGAGCAGGAAAAGATTCACAATAAAAATTTCCGGTTTACGCTGACGACGAACGGAGTGCTTTTAAATGATGAGATAATGGAATTTGCCAATAAAGAAATGGCAAACGTAGTTTTAAGCATAGACGGACGCAAAGAAGTCAATGATAAAATGAGACCATTTGCAAACGGAAGCGGGAGCTATGATCTGATTGTTCCGAAGTTTCAGAAGTTTGCAGACAGCAGAAATCAGACAAACTATTATGTAAGGGGAACGTTTACACATCACAATCCGGATTTTTCAAAAGATGTGCTCCACCTTGCGGATCTGGGATTTAAGCAGATTTCGGTGGAACCTGTAGTTGCGCAGGAAGAAGACGATTATGCGATTCGTGAAGAAGATCTGCCGAAGCTGTTTGAGGAATATGATTCTCTTGCGGCGGAAATGGTAAAAAGGCATAAACATGGAGATGATTTTCATTTCTTCCATTTTATGATAGATTTAGAGGGAGGTCCCTGTGTTGCAAAAAGACTTTCCGGCTGCGGCTCCGGAACAGAATATCTTGCAGTAACACCCTGGGGAGATCTCTACCCGTGCCATCAGTTTGTAGGCAATGAGAAATTCTATATGGGAAATGTGGCGGAGGGCATTGTAAATACAGAGCTTTCGGATGAATTCAAAAGCTGTAATGTCTATGCCAAAAAGAAATGCCGTGAATGCTTTGCCAGATTTTACTGCAGCGGCGGCTGTGCTGCAAATGCTTACAATTTCCATGGAGATATTAAGGAAGCTTACGATATTGGATGTGCGTTACAAAAAAAGAGAGTCGAATGCGCGATTATGATAAAAGCAGCGGAAGCATTTGAAACAGACTAAAAGAAAGGGAGAAACAAGATGAAGAACAAATTCAGTAAAAACCGGGGAGCAGCAATGCTTATTGTCATTGCCCTGGTTCTTGGAGGACTTGCATATTATGCATCTATAATACTTTCTTCTACCGGAATCGGGGAAGATATGAGTATTAAATTGGGATTGGATTTGGCAGGCGGTGTCAGTATCACATATCAGGTAGATGATGAGAATCCGACTGCGGAACAGTTGAGCGACACAGTTTATAAGTTACAGAAACGTATCGAAGGTTACAGTACGGAAGCATCTGTATACAGAGAGGGAAATGACCGTATTACTGTTGAAATTCCCGGTGTTACAGATGCAAATGCCATTCTGGAAGATCTCGGAAAACCGGGCTCTCTGGAATTCCAGACTCCGGACGGCGAAACTTTTATGACGGGCGATATGGTAGCAGATGCACAGGCGGCTTCTATTCAGAATGATATGAAGAACACTGAGTTTATCGTAGAGCTGACACTTACAGATGAAGGAGCAGCAGCTTTCGGTGAGATGACATCTGCAAATGTAGGTAATAATCTGCCGATTGTATACGACGAAGAGATTATCAGCAATCCGGTTGTAAATGAAGCAATTACAGGAGGAAAAGCACAGATTTCCGGTATGGAATCATTTGAAGCAGCAGAAAATCTGGCTTCAAATATCCGTATTGGTTCTTTGTCACTGCACCTTAGCGAGCTGCGTTCTAATGTAGTCGGCGCACAGCTGGGAAATTCTGCTATCTCCAGCAGTTTAAAAGCGGCGGCAATCGGACTGATTATTGTTATGCTGTTTATGATAATCGTATATTTTGTACCGGGTGTTGCGGCATCCATTGCACTTGCAATTTATACCTGCCTGATAATCGCAACCTTGTATTTGTTTGAGATTACTCTGACGCTGCCGGGTATTGCAGGTATTATTCTTTCCATTGGTATGGCGGTAGATGCGAATGTTATTATCTTTGCACGTATCCGTGAGGAAATTGCCAGTGGAAAAACGGTAGGAACAGCGATTGAGGGCGGATTTAAAAAAGCATTGTCCGCGATTATTGATGGTAATGTAACGACTTTGATTGCAGCAGCCGTACTTGGTTTTCTTGGTTCCGGTTCCGTAAAGGGATTTGCAAGCACGCTTGCAATCGGTATTATTCTTTCTATGTTTACGGCGCTTGTCGTTACAAGACTTATTTTAAATGCATTTTTTGCTGTTGGTCTCCGCAGTGAGAAATATTTCGGAAGAGGCAAGGAATTAAAGACATTGCATCTGGTAGAACGCAGGAATCTGTTTTTCATTATTTCTGCTGTTGTAATTGCAGCGGGATTTATTGCAATGGGCGTACATGGCTCAAACGGAAATGCTTTAAATTACAGTCTTGATTTTATTGGCGGTACTTCTACAACGGTACCTTTTGAAGAAAGTTATACAATTGAACAGATTGATGCTGATATGGTTCCGCTGGTAGAAGGCGTTACCGGTGACAGTGATGTGCAGACAACCCAGGTACAGGGGACCAATCAGATTATTTTCAAAACACGTACACTTGATCTTACAGAGCGTGAAGAACTGAATAAAGTTTTTGTTGACAAATACGGTGTGACAGAAAGTGAAATTCAGTCAGAGACAATCAGTTCTACAGTTAGTTCTGAAATGCGTGAGGATGCTGTAAAAGCTGTAATTATTGCAGTTATCTTTATGTTAATTTATATCTGGTTCCGTTTCAGCGATGCCAGATTTGCAGTCAGTGCGATTTTAGCTCTGGTGCATGATGTATTAGTTGTGCTTACCTGTTATGCAGTGATTCGAATTTCTGTAGGTAATACGTTTATTGCCTGCATGCTGACAATCATTGGTTATTCGATTAATGATACGATTGTTATATTTGACAGAATCCGTGAAAACATAAAAGCGAAGAAAGTAAAAACATCGAAAGATTTGTGTGAGGTTGCAAATGTGAGTCTGACGCAGACATTAAGCCGAAGTATTAATACATCCATAACAACATTTATTATGGTATTTATGCTTTGGCTGCTGGGTGTAGCTACAATTCGCGATTTTTCACTGCCGCTTATGGTAGGTCTGATCAGCGGTTCCTATTCATCTATCTTTATTGCGACCCAGCTGTGGTTTGTATTTAAGCGTAAGATTGGAAAGAACAAAATTTCGGATGAGTCAGTATAAGCAATCTGTATACTGATGCATATAGAATAACTGCCAGGGAGAAAACTCTGGCAGTTTTTTTGTTGTTAGCAGAATTACGAGGAGGGATTTTTAGTGAAAATACAACTTTCGGAGCATTTTACTTATAAAAAGTTGCTGCGCTTTACTGTTCCATCCATTACAATGATGATTTTTACGTCGATTTATGGCGTTGTGGACGGTCTTTTTGTGTCAAATTTTGTTGGTAAAACACCGTTTGCCGCCGTCAATTTTATTATGCCGTTTTTACAGATACTTGGTACGACTGGTTTTATGTTTGGAACCGGAGGAAGCGCTCTGATTGCAAAAACTTTGGGAGAGGGTGATGAGGATAAGGCAAAACGGCTGTTTTCACTGTTTGTTTATGTGACAATGGCATGCGGCGTTATCATTGGTGTACTGGGAATTTTATGTATCCGTCCGGTGGCGTCTGCTTTGGGTGCAGAGGGAGAACTGTTAGAAAATTGTGTGCTTTATGGAAGGCTGGTTTTGGCTGCGCTGCCTTTTTATATGCTGCAGTTCGAATTTCAAAGTTTTTTTCCTGCGGCTGAAAAACCGCATATGGGACTTGGCATAACAGTTGCGTCAGGTGTGATGAATATGATACTGGATGCGCTTTTTATGAAAGTATTTCAGTGGGGACTGGCAGGCGCTGCGGCTGCAACGGCAATTAGCCAGTCAGCCGGAACGCTTGCAGCATTGATTTATTTTATCCGGCCGAATACGAGTCTGCTTCGTCTGATAAAGACAGAATTTGACGGCAGTGCGCTGCTCAAAGTTTCTGTTAACGGTTCTTCAGAGCTGATGGCGAGTGTTTCCATGTCACTTGTAAGTATGCTGTACAATATGCAGCTTATGAGGTATGCCGGAGAGGGAGGAGTTGCAGCATACGGTGTGCTTATGTATGTCAG
>CAOKHR010000095.1 GCA_948468325.1 uncultured Lachnospiraceae bacterium
TTTTTCTCAAGCATATTTGTATTTGGCACCTGGTCTAACGTTCCGGCGCACCAGGGCTCGAAGCAGAGAAACGGGGCTTCTTTTCCAATGGGAGTCCAAAATGCCACAGATAGATAATCCGGAAAATCGAGACGAAGACCCATTTTCGTATTATGATGAATCAGTTTTACAGTGCGCTGTATTAAGTTTTCGAATAAGATGGCGTCGTTGTCGAACATCGGATAGTTTAGATGAACATCGTCAATGTCTTCGTCTTCAAAGTGAAGCATGTATTCGGTAAACTTTTCCCCTTCTTCCATTGGGCAGAAGAAAGCGGGATGACCGCCGATTAAAAACGGCATGGTATCGGAACCGTTGTTGGAAACGCCGTAGATGACCTCCAGAGAGGGGCCGGATAAGCGGAACGTAACCGTAAAGGTAAAGTTATAAGGATAGACGGATAACGTCTGTTCAGTTGCTTTGGTCATGAGCGTAACGGAATCACCGTTCTGCTCTGCAATTTCAAATTCTGCGTCCTTTACGAAGCCGTGGCGGGGAATGGCATATTCTTTTCCGTGGATGGTTACTGTTTTCGGAACAGAGCCTACATACGGGAATAGGACAGGAGAAGATTTTGCCCAGTAAGCAGGATCTTTCTGCCACATATATTCTTTTCCTTCTGCTGTTTGATAAGACAGAAGTTCTGCCCCGGATGTCTGGCAGGATGCAGATGCAAATTCGTTTTTAATTGTAATATTCATAGAAAAACCTCCGTATAAGATAATTTTTATACCAAAAGGTATCCCATTATGACACACCCTTTCAGGGTGGTCTCAAAATGTATACCAAAAGGTATTCCATTATGACAAATACCTGCGGAGTTGTCACATAAGGTATACTTTCATTATAGCAGTGATGGGTTTAAAATGCCAGAAATCTGTAACAGTTCCGCCCAGAATGTTACACTGGCTGCAAAGTTCGCAACAGTGAAGCAGTAAGGCTGAACTGATTACAGAAATCTTGACAGAAAGGTAAGAAAATGATAGTTTTATAAGAAAAAAGGAGAGAAGAAAGATGAGCAATAAGACAATACCTTATAAAATTTATCTGGATGAGCATGAGATGCCGAAGCAATGGTATAATATGCGGGCAGATATGAAAAATAAACCGGCGCCTCTTTTAAATCCGGGGACATTAAAGCCTATGACAGTCGAAGAGCTTTCCGGTGTATTTTGTAAAGAGCTGGCAAAACAGGAATTGGACGATACGACAGCGTATATTGACATTCCGGATGAAATATTAAAGTTTTACAAAATGTACCGTCCTTCACCGTTAGTCAGAGCCTATTGTTTGGAGGAAAAGCTTAAGACGCCGGCAAAAATATATTATAAATTTGAAGGCAACAACACCAGCGGCAGCCACAAGTTAAATTCTGCAATTGCGCAGGCGTATTATGCAAAACAGCAGGGCTTAAAGGGCGTTACGACAGAGACGGGAGCCGGACAGTGGGGGACAGCGCTTTCTATGGCATGTTCTTATTTTGATTTGGACTGCAAAGTATATATGGTAAAAGTTTCTTATGAGCAGAAGCCGTTCCGCCGTGAAGTTATGCGGACATATGGGGCAAGTGTAACACCTTCTCCATCCGAGACGACAGAAGTGGGAAAGAGAATTTTAGCGGAACATCCCGGAACAACCGGAAGCCTCGGCTGCGCAATTTCGGAAGCGGTAGAAGCAGCAGTAGGAACCGAAGGATACCGTTACGTATTGGGAAGCGTACTCAATCAGGTGCTGCTGCACCAGTCTGTAATCGGCCTGGAAACAAAAGCCGCACTTGATAAATATGATATTACGCCGGATTTGATTATTGGCTGCGCCGGAGGCGGTTCCAACCTCGGCGGATTAATTTCGCCGTTTATGGGAGAAAAACTGCGGGGTGAGAAGGATTACCACTTTATTGCCGTTGAGCCTGCTTCCTGCCCGAGCTTTACCAGAGGTAAATTTGCATATGATTTCTGCGATACCGGAAAAGTGTGTCCGCTTGCAAAAATGTACACATTGGGAAGCGGATTCATTCCATCGGCAAACCATGCGGGAGGTCTTCGTTATCATGGAATGAGTACCGTGCTTTCCCAGCTGTATGATGACGGCCTGATGGAAGCGCGTGCCGTAGAGCAGACAGCCGTATTTGAAGCTGCGGAGCAGTTTGCAAGAATCGAAGGAATTCTTCCGGCGCCGGAAAGCTCCCATGCAATCCGTGTTGCAATTGATGAGGCAGTGAAATGCAGGGAGACCGGCGAAGAAAAGACAATTGTATTCGGACTGACGGGAACGGGATATTTTGATATGGTTGCATATGAAAACTTCCACAACGGAAATATGACGGATTATATTCCGACAGATGAAGATTTAAAACCCGGATTTGAATCTCTTCCCAAGATGGACTAATCGAAAATATCAGTAAATTTTATGAGCTGTCTCTTGATGGGACAGCTCGTTTATATGTACAGCCCCATGCAGAGGAAACATGCCGCTAAGGCAGCGCATGGGGCGCGCGGCGGGGAGGGGAAAATCTTTCCTGCCCGATTGCATGGGGTGGAATTGAAATGAAAGACATTCGGATTATAACGAAAAAATGTGCTGCTTTGTCTCTGGATGCAGCCAGCCGGATTTTAATGCGCAAAAATATTAAAGCACGGGAGCAGGAAATCGCGGAGGCTTTTCAGGAATTGGCAGGGCCTGTGCAGATGCGGCTGCATCCAAAAGCCGCGCTTGTGACAGGCAGGTACGGCCGGACGGATGTGCTTTATGCGATGCTGACTGCAGGAAACAGTGTCAGCCGGCTGATTGAAAAGTACATTTCGGAAAATAACAGGTTGAAAGCAAGAGTAGCAGAGGCGATGGCAGAAAGCTGTCTGCTTGATTTTGAAAAAGAGATGCTTTTGGACGCAGAGAAGATTTGGCGGGAAGAAGGTTATGAAAATTCGGAAGGCTTAAAACCCCTGCGGGACATTCCTGCCGGAATGCAAAAGGATATATATGAAATGCTGGATGCCGGACGGACACTTGGCCTGCCGGCAGTCTGCGGGGACGAACTGAATTTGCCAAAGTTTATGTGCCGTATATATAAACCGGGCGGGGCAGACAGTCTTTTCGTTCAGCTTCAAACAGAAGAAGAAAATCCGGCCAAAATTCGAAAGATTTCATGCCCTGTGGGAAGCAGTCTGCTGCAGGTACTGCAGGAAAATGAAATTTCAATTTCTGCTTATTGCGGCGGCAGCGGGATTTGCGGAAAATGTTCCGTTACGCTCAAAGAAGGAGAGCTTCCTGTTACAGCGGAAGATAAAAAGATATTTTCCAAGGAGGAGCTTTTAAATGGCAGAAGGCTGGCCTGTAAAGCGGTTCTGCAAAGCAATGTGGCCATTTCTCTGATTCATCCGAAAGAATCGGAATTTGAGGCGCTGGGAAGCAGCCATGCAGATTATATAACGCTGCATTCCGCAAACAAATATCAAAAGGGTGACTATGGAATCGGAATTGATATAGGAACGACTACGCTTGCGTTTTCTCTCTTAAATCTGCAAAATGGAAAGATTGCAGATACGTATACGGCAGTCAATCCCCAGCGCAGATTCGGAGCAGATGTCATCAGCAGAATACAGGCGGCAAACAGCGGGAAAAAAGAGCAGATGCAGACATGTATAAGGGAGGAGCTTTTGGCAGGAATTAAGACGCTGACGGAAAAAAACCTTACCGGACAGGAACGGATATGTCAGATTGCAATTGCTGCCAATACGGTTATGCTGCATCTTTTGAGGGGATATTCCTGTGAAGGGTTCTGCCGTTACCCGTTTACACCGGAAGTTCTGACATTAGAAGAGCTGACATTTGAGGAAGCATTCGGAAGACGGTTTGCGGGCGTTTTTCAGCCTAAAGTGACACTGCTGCCCGGATTCTCCGCTTTTGTCGGAGCAGACATTACAGCCGGAATTTATGCCTGCGGCATACGGCAAAGCGAAAAGACAGCATTGTTTTTAGACCTCGGAACTAACGGAGAAATGGCATTAAAAACAGGTGCAGAGCTTTTTGTAACTTCTGCGGCCGCAGGACCGGCATTTGAGGGAGGAAATATCAGATGGGGAACCGGAAGTGTGCCGGGGGCAATTTCAAAAGTAGAGATAACAGATAAAATTCCCAGAGTTAAGACGATTTCGGATGCCGTACCGAAAGGCATTTGCGGCACTGGAGTAATTGAAACAGCGGCAGAATTGTATAAAGCGGGAATTATAGATGAAACGGGAAAGCTTTTGGATATGTATTTTGAAAAGGGCTATCCGCTGGCAAAAAACGCCGGACAAGAGTGGATTTTGTTTACACAGCAGGATATTCGCGAGGTTCAGATGGCAAAAGCAGCGATTCGGGCGGGGATTGAAATGCTTTTGCTGCGCTCTGGAACCTCATATGAAACGATTGATAAGGTCTGGCTCGCCGGAGGATTCGGATATTTTCTGGATGTGAAAAAAGCAGCGGCAATCGGCATTCTGCCTGAAGAATTGGAAGCAAAGACAGCTGCCGCAGGAAATACTTCCCTGCGCGGCGCGCTTATGTATCTGATGGAACAAAATCAGGAGAGCCTGTTAAAAATACTGGAAAATACGACGGAAATATCTCTTGCAGATGAGGAGGAATTTCAGGAATTGTATTTGAACTATATGATGTTTTAAAAATTACTTGACCTGTCGTAGTAATTATGGTAATCTGTATTCATAAAATTACTACGACAGACGTAATACATATACAGGTGAAAGGAGGCAGAAATGATAAGCAGTGATGGAATACGGGGATATAATGATATGATTATTCTTTGCCTGATTTTATCGGAACCCTCCTATGGATATGAAATATCCAGAGAAATCAAGGTGCGGACTGATGGTAATTATATCATCAAAGAAACGACATTGTATTCTGCATTTACCAGACTCGAAAAGAACGGATATATTGAATCTTTTTATGGAAGTGAGACAAACGGTAAGCAGAGAACGTATTACCGGATTACGGATGCAGGCCGGACATATTATCAGGAAAAGTGCAGGGAATGGGATCTGACCAAAGAAGTCGTAGAAAAATTCAAAATTCAGGAGGAATGATATGGAGACGATTATTAGTTATATTGACAATTTGTTTCGGGCCTATCCCGATACTCCGAAGGTGCGGAAAGCGAGAGCAGAGCTGCTTGGTATCATGGAAGACAAGTACCATGAATTAAAGGCAGAAGGAAAGTCAGAAAATGAAGCCATCGGTATAGTGATTTCTGAATTCGGGAGCATGGAGGAGATTGCGTTTGAACTCGGGCTTGATGAAGAAAAAAAGGGAACAGAGCAGACATTTGAGGATGCGATAGAGAAAAAAAGAATTTCGCAGGATGAGGCGGAAGCATATATAAAAGAAGAAGAGAGTTTCGGCGTGAAAATAGGAATTGGAGTTGCGCTTTGCATTTTATCTCCGGTACCGGTTGTTGTTGCTGAGACGTTGCAGAGCATAGGGCTTATGGCAGTAAATATATCAGATACATTTGGCGCAGTTACGCTGTTTTTTCTGGTGGCTGTTGCAGTCGGAATTTTCATTATCAGCGGAATTTCTCATAGTAAATATGAAGAATATGAGAAAAGCAGCATTTTGCTGGACAGCAGGACCCGGATGATGCTTGAGCAGCAGTATGAATCGTATCACCAGATTTTTGGAATTAAGGTGGCCGTCGGAGTTGCGCTTTGCATTCTAAGTGTTATTCCCGTTGTTTTAATTGAGGGAATTTTTGAACATACTTCTTTTGGATGGCTGAGCGAGTTGTCGGCAGTCAGCTTATTTGCATTTGTGGCTGGCGGAGTATATTTGTTTATTACTACAGGGATGAAGCATGGGGCATATGAAACATTGCTTGGAAAAGGCAAGAAACGTGTGGACAAAAAAACAAAGAAAAAAGATAAATGGATTAGTGTGGTGGCTGCAATTTATTGGCCAATTATGGCAGCAATTTACTTAAGTTATAGTTTTGTCACAATGGATTGGGGACGCTCCTGGATGATCTGGCCGGTTTCAGGAATTATTTTCGGCGGAATCAGTGCGGCAATGTCACTGATTATAGAAAAATAAAATAAGATACAAAACGAGCGTCTGCCGGTGTTTATATTACCGGCAGACGCTCATTTGTGTGAAATTATTTTTTAATTTTGACGTTTTTGCCCTGGCCTTTTTTGGATAAAAGTCTGGTATAAGGTTTTAATTTAGCGGAAGGCACTTTTATTACTGCATTTTTGTGAATTCCTTTGAATGCGTTTGCCCCGACTTTATTTAGAACTTTGCTTTTGATGGTAATCGTCTTTAGTGCTTTGCAGTTTGAAAATGCTTTGCTTCCGATTTGCTTTAATGCAGTGCTTTTAATGGTTACTTTTTTCAGTTTGCTACATCCTGCAAATGCATTGCTTCCGATTGTTTTTACATTCTTTCCTATAACAGCGGCAGATGCCTTTTTGCAGTTTTTAAAAGCAGATGCTTTAATCGAAGTTACTTTATAAGCTTTGTTTCCATAGGATACAAAAGCAGGTACGGAAATGCTGGTGATATTTTTATTCAAAGTGTTGGTAACTTCTACGGTCAGCTCCGAATCGTTTGTTACCGTATAATGAATATTTTCGACATCAAAATCGGTAACGGTTACAGGCGGTGCAGGGGGATTTTCATCTGTTTTATCAATTGGCTTTTCATTAATCAGTTTTGTATGGAGAGTTTCTGCATCCGTCAGCTCTTTTTTCAGTGCTTCTGAAATGAGGGCTTTTTGTTTGACCGTCAGGGCATCATATGCTGCTCTGGCATCTGCAATTTTCTGATTGCAGGCTGCGCTCGCGTCGACAGTTCCGATCGCTTTAATCTTTGCAATTACTGCGTCTGCCTTTTGTTGGTCTGCCGCAAGTTCTGCAGCATTTACGGCATTGGCAAGTTTTTCAAGGGCAGCTTTTGCAAGAAGTTGTTGCTGCTCTGCCTTTAAAGCTTCATAGGCCGACTGTATCGCCAGAGCCTCTTTGTTGTATTCATCTGCATTGTCAATTGTTTCTAAGTGGTTAATGCGGTCACTTATGGCATTTGCTTTTTGTGTATTGATTGTATTTTCCGCATCCAGTAATAATTTCAGTTTTTCATTCGGGACTAAGAGCTTTTGTGTTTCTGTCAGCAGCTCATAAGCCATTCGGATATTTTCAATTTCGTTTTCATGTTCTGTTACATCATCATATTCTGAAATTTCATCCAGCAAGTCGGCCACTGCTTGGGAAGCAGAAATATCATCGTCAGTTTCAGTTTCTTTTGTGAGCGGGATTTCCCATTCTGCAAAAGTGACATGTTTGGCGGTACTTCCTTTTATGTTTGCCGTAATTTTTATCGTATAGCGGTCTTCGGACGGAAGGTCTATGGTTACGTCGTCGTTGTCAAGACCGGAGCTCTTTTCATAAGATCTGCCGCCGGAGTCTGTCATAAGAACTGTTATGTCGCCGATTTCACCGCCGTCATAAACGTCAGCGACAGCGGTTTTGCTTACGGTTACGGCATCTTTTTCGTCTGCTATGGTGATGTCTGGCTGCTGTGTGCTCTGTTCCTCTGTATAATTAAACCGGTAAACGAGCTCAGAAAGCTTTGTATGGGTATTCAGACCGCATTCCTGTACAAACTGCTGGAACATCCGAAGCTGTCCTGCTGTACCCGGATGCAGGTTCCCGTCCCCAAAATAATAGTTTGCGCCCATCAGATAGGGGTATGCGGTACGTTCTTTATCCCATTGTGTATACTGGTCAATAAAGAGAATGTTTCCGTCCTCTTCGGCAACGGATTTCATCAATGCCACAGAACCGTTGGGACCGGACAGTTTTCCGCTGTAACCGCTACGGGTGGTCGGTGTCGGGCTTCTGAAAATAATCAGTGCATTCGGATTGGATTCTCTTATTTTTCCAATCAAAGATTTCAGGTTCGCTGCATAATTTCCGGGAATGTCATCGTTTGTTCCCAGCATAACAGACACAATGTCAGGTTTGTATTTTGTCAGCCGCTGCTCGATATTTTGCAGTGTTCTGTCAAGGGTAGCGCCGGAAACGGCCGTATTGATAACAATATCATCTGTCCGGTGCAGGTCTTCTTTTACATACTTTTCAAAAATCTGGGCAATGCCGTCATAGCCGTGCGTATGAGCGGCGGCATGTGTGATGGAATCTCCCATAAATAGCCAGATAACAGAATCTCTTTTATCTAACAGCCCGCGGAGTTTTTCCTGGAAATCGCCAGCAGGTTCAGAAAGTCTGGCTTCGCTGCCTTTTATAATTTTACCTGTGACCG
>CAOKHR010000096.1 GCA_948468325.1 uncultured Lachnospiraceae bacterium
GCTTCCGCCAGCTTCACATAATCCATTCCATCATCTAAGACAGTTGCAGAATATCGTTCCTCATAGAAAAGATTCTGCCACTGACGCACCATTCCAAGCACATGATTATTGAAAATGATTTCCACCAGAGGCAGCTTCTGACGTACTGCCGTAGCTATTTCATTCATATTCATGCGGAAACATCCGTCGCCTGCTATATTAATGACTGTTTTGTCCGGATTGGCGATTTTCGCACCGATTGCTGCGCCAAGTCCATATCCCATTGTACCAAGCCCTCCGGATGTAATCAGTGTCCTGGGCCTGGAATATCTGTAATACTGCGCCGCCCACATCTGATGCTGTCCAACCTCGGTAACAATTACAGCCTCGCCTTTTGTCATTTTATAGACGGTTTCCATGATATAAGGCCCGCTTAATCCTGTGTCGGAATAAGTCATCGGATATTTTTTCGTATATTCGTCAATATGCGACAGCCACGCATTATGATTCATTGGCTCAATACGCTCATTTAAGCGTAACAGCACTTCTTTTACATCCCCGATAATGCAATGGTCCACCAGAATATTTTTATTGATTTCCGCCGGATCTATATCAATCTGAATTATATTGGCCTGATGCGCAAATTTGGATGCATTTCCAATAACACGGTCCGAAAAACGGACACCGGCTGCTATTAACAAATCACATTCACTGACACCATAATTGGAAGTTTTTGTTCCATGCATGCCAAGCATTCCCGTATATTTGGAATCCGTTCCGTCAAATGCGCCTTTTCCCATCAGCGTATCACAAACAGGCGCCTGAATTTTTTCCACAAATTCTTTCAGCTCACCGCCTGCCTCTGAAATTACTACTCCGCCGCCGACAAATATATAAGGCTTTTTCGATGCCTGAATCATTTTTACGGCTTTCTCCAAATCTTCTTCCGTAATCTGCGCAGTCCGGCGCTCTCTCTTTTCCGGCTCTGCTTTTGTATATTCGCATTTTGCAGCTGTAACGTCCTTCGGAATATCTACAAGAACCGGCCCCGGACGCCCTTTTGATGCAATTTTAAATGCGCGCCGTATGGTATCCGCAAGTTTCTCCACATCTTTTACTATAAAATTATGCTTTGTAATCGGAGTTGTGATTCCGGCAATATCCACTTCCTGAAAACTGTCTTTGCCCAAGAGCGGAACTCCGACATTACAGGTAATCGCAACCAGCGGAACGGAATCCATATATGCCGTTGCAATTCCTGTTACAAGATTTGTTGCTCCCGGTCCGCTGGTTGCCATACAGACGCCTGTCTTTCCGGTACTTCTGGCATACCCGTCCGCCGCATGGCTTGCTCCCTGCTCATGAGAAGTTAAGATATGCCTGATTTCATCTCTATGCTTATACAGTTCATCATATACATTCAAAATCGCTCCGCCCGGATACCCGAATATTGTATCCACGCCCTGCTCCTTCAAACATTCTATGATAATCTGAGCTCCTGTTAACTGCATAAAAACCCTCTCTTTCTATCACTGCTCCCGGAATCTTCTTACTTTTTTTCCAGAATTGCTCCGCGGTTTCCGGATGTCACCATAGTAACGTATCTTTCCAGATAACCTGTTACATTCTGCTCCTTTGGCTGCCACTTTGCCTTTCTTGCCGCCATTTCTTCATCTGATATATCGACATCCAGCTTCATTTCCGGAATATTAATCTTAATTATATCGCCTTCTTCGACCAGCGCAATCGGTCCGCCTACCGCGGCTTCCGGAGAAACATGTCCGATAGACGCCCCGCGGCTTGCACCGGAGAAACGGCCGTCCGTAATCAGGGCTACGGAAGAACCAAGCCCCATACCGGCAATTGCCGATGTCGGATTTAGCATCTCGCGCATTCCCGGACCTCCTTTCGGTCCCTCGTAACGAATGACGACAACGTCTCCTGCCTTGATTTTACCGCCTTTGATTGCCGTGATCGCATCTTCTTCACATTCAAAGACTCTTGCCGGTCCTTCGTGTACCAGCATTTCCGGCGCAACGGCAGAACGTTTTACAACGCTTCCGTCCGGAGCCAGATTTCCGCTTAATACGGCAAGTCCGCCTGTCTTTGTATACGGATTGTCAAGCGGGCGGATCACTTCCGGATTTTTATTTACCGCATCTTTAATATTTTCTCCTACTGTTTTTCCCGTTACCGTCATACAGTCCAGATTCAAAAGTCCCGCGTCTGCCAGCTCTTTCATAACAGCATATACACCGCCGGCCTCATTTAAGTCCTCCATGTATGTAGGGCCTGCCGGGGCCAGATGACAGAGATTCGGTGTTTTTTCACTGATTGGATTCGCAAATTTTATATCAAAATCAAAACCGATTTCATGCGCGATTGCCGGAAGATGCAGCATGCTGTTCGTCGAACAGCCGAGCGCCATATCTACTGTAAGCGCATTTAAAACGGCTTCTTTTGTCATAATATCTCTTGGCCGGATATTTTTTTGGTACATATCCATAACTGCCATTCCCGCATGCTTTGCAAGCTTAATACGATCGGAATAAACTGCCGGAATCGTACCGTTGCCGCGAAGTCCCATGCCGAGCGCTTCTGTCAGGCAGTTCATGGAATTGGCCGTATACATACCGGAACAGGAACCGCAGGTCGGACATGTTTTTTCTTCATATTCTCTGACTTCTTCTTCCGTCATGGAACCTGCGGCATAAGAGCCTACCGCTTCAAACATAGAAGACAAACTCGTCTTTTTTCCTTTTACCCTTCCTGCAAGCATCGGGCCGCCGGATACAAAAACAGTCGGTACGTTAATTCTCGCTGCCGCCATCAAAAGCCCCGGCACATTTTTATCACAGTTCGGCACCATTACAAGCGCGTCAAACTGATGCGCAAGCGCCATACATTCTGTGGAATCCGCAATCAGATCTCTGGTCACAAGCGAATATTTCATACCCACATGGCCCATGGCAATTCCGTCACAAACTGCAATGGCAGGAAATACCACCGGAACGCCGCCTGCTTCTGCAACGCCAAGCTTTACGGCATTGACGATTTTGTCCAGATTCATATGTCCCGGAACAATCTCATTATAAGAGCTTACAATACCTACCATTGGTTTTTTCATTTCTTCTTCTGTAAACCCAAGTGCATGAAACAGACTTCTGTGAGGAGCCTGCTGCATTCCTGATTTCACGTTATCGCTTTTCATATTTTTCAGATCCTTTCTATACGTTCTACAATCAAATCGCCCATTTCTTTTGTGCCTACTTTTGTTACCGAAGACTTTTTCTCATCTTCACGCGGCATAATGTCAATGGTACGGTAACCTTCTTTCAACACCTGCTTTACGGCCTGCTCAACCGCGTCTGCCTCTTTATCCAGATCAAAGGAATACCGAAGCATCATGGCTGCGCTTAAAATCGTTGCAATCGGGTTTGCAATGCCCATACCTGCAATATCCGGCGCAGAACCTCCGCTCGGCTCGTAAAGTCCGAATTTTGTATCATTTAAGCTGGCAGAAGAAAGCATTCCGATCGACCCGGTCACCATGCTTGCTTCGTCCGATAAAATATCCCCAAACATATTCTCTGTCAATATCACGTCAAACTGTTTCGGATCTTTGACTAACTGCATCGCGCAATTATCGACCAGCATATGCTCATAAGAAACATCCGGATAATCAATCGCTGTTTCTTCTACGATTTTTCTCCAGAGTCTGGAAGAATCCAGCACGTTTGCTTTATCCACGCTCGTTACTTTTTTACGCCGCTTCATGGCAATCTCGAATCCGCGTTTTGCAATTCTGCGAATCTCTGTTTCACTGTATGTAAGCGTATCCGTTGCTGTCATAACGCCGTCTGCAAGTTCTGTTTTGCGCTCGCCAAAATACAGTCCTCCTGTCAGTTCACGCATAATCATCATATCAAATCCATCGCCGATAATGTCTTCCCGCAGCGGGCAGGCTTCCTTTAATTCTTCATAAAGGTATGCCGGTCTTAAATTTGCAAACAGATTCAACGACTTTCTCAATTTTAAAAGTCCTGCTTCCGGCCTTAAATTCGGTTCCAGCTTATACCAGGGGGATGTGGCTGTATTGCCGCCGATGGAACCCATTAAAACGGCATCGCTTGCCTTTGCCTGTGCAATTGCTTCCTCCGTCAGGGGCACCCCGACGGCATCTATGGAACACCCGCCCATTAAAATCTCTTCGTATTCAAATTTATGGCCATATTTTTTACTGATGCAATCCAGTACTTTTCTGGCTTCCGCCACAATCTCCGGCCCGATTCCGTCACCGGAAATAACGCCTATACGATAACTCATACAATCACTCCTATCCTGTGCACAACTTTAAAAAACAGGAAACGCCTTCACACGTTTCCTACTTTCGACTCTTTCTTTTATTCTGCATCCGGCTTTTCTACGGCTGCAACCGCCTCTTTCTGCATCGGAATACGGCAGTTCTTATTGCTTCCGAATTCAACAATTATGGTACTATCTTCAATATCAATAACTACTCCGTAAAATCCGCTGGTAGTAAGTACGGTATCGCCTACCGCCAATGATGCTAACAGGGCATTTTTCTTTTTCGTCTCTTTCTGCTGTGGACGAATCATAAAAAAGTACATAAATACAAATAAAACGGCTAATGACACCAGCATTGGAATAGAGCTGACGGATCCCGCATCACTTAATAAAATTGACATTACTTTTCCTCCTAATGAATAAAATAACTTCTCATGCGCCCAAATGCGCTCTAACCATTGTACACAAATCTCTTTGAAACGGCAAGAGGGATTTGTGTATTTCATGAAAATTTTAGATAATTTTTGCTTGATTCCCAGACTCTCTCTGGCAAAAGTCTTTCCTCCGCTGCGCTGTAATCTTCATTGATTTTTCTTTTATGACATGATATGCTATGAAAAGAACAAAAAGAAAAAGCTGCGATACAAGATAAAAATGACATTAGGAAAAACAAAAAATCAGTATAATATAATTTAAAGGAGGAGCGTCTATGTCAACTTTAGAAAAAACTATTGTTCTGCTTCAGGAAATGCCGGAACAATCACTCGAATCCTTATATGATTTCATTTGTTCCATATGGATGCATCAAGACGGCAAAACAAAACATTTGAAAAATTCCGTTGATACTTCTGACAGCATGGAAGGATTCCGTGTATTACAGTCTTTTGCAGGTACACTGCCCGCCGATTTTGATGATAAAAAAGAATTGGAGGAAATGAGGAAAGAAAAATATGCTCGTTTTAATTGATACAAATGTTGTGTTAGATATATTAGCAAAACGTGAACCATTTTATGAATCATCCTATGATGTTTTATCTCTCTGTGCATCTAAGAAAATAAATGGATGTATAGCACTGCACTCCATTTCAAATATTTTTTATATTCTCCGGAAAAACTATTCTGCCAAAAACCGCAGACATCTACTTCTCGGAATCCTGAAATTCCTCCAAGCAGCAAATGCCAGTCATGAAAATGTGCTGCATACCTTAGAAAGAAATGATTTTCCTGACTTTGAGGATTGCCTGCATCACTTTTGACAGGTAATGCGAAAAAGAACAGCCCCGATTTTCTCCAATCGCCGGCTGTTCTTTTCTGTCATTTCTGCCCACACTTTATTTTGCTGTTTTTTCCGTTCGTCAGAATTTTACATTCTTTACCGCCGAATATGCCCCTGTCAGCGTATCCTGCTCTGAATTAACAACTGCGCAGACCTTATAATAATACTTCTTACCGTGTTTCACTTTTTTATCAAGATATTTTACCGTCTTGCCCTTTTTCACTGTCGCAATTACTTTAAATTTTCCTTTTTTCCCTATTCTGCGCATAATCTGATAACCGGATGCTCCCGAAACTTTCTTCCACTTAACACAAACTGCTTTTTTTGATTTTTTTACCGAAGCAATTTTCGGTTTCGGAATACTGACTGCCGGTTTGCCTGAATATTCAGAAAAAATTCTGCCGCTGTCCGTATCACAGTACGCTCTGACACGGAACGTATAGACTTCATTTGTATTCGTCTGTAAAATCTGGAAAAAAGAAGCCGTTTCTCCCGAAATCGGAACCGTCTGATATGCCCCTGTCGTCTTATAGGACACTTCATAACCGGCCGCATTTGCAACCGGATTCCAAGAAATGCTGATTTGTTTTGACTTTCTGGATAAAGACAAAATCTGCGGCGCATCCAAAGACGTGATTGGCTGCGGCTTATGATTTATTTGGTCTTCTTTTTGTTCCTCCTTCTTTTTCTCTAATTTACTTTCCGCCTCTTTCAATATTGCCAGTGCTTCGTTGATTTCATCCTGCTGCGCAGAATCGTCCGAAAGCAGCCTTTTTGCCTCCAGAAGCGCTTCCAGAAACGCCTGGTAACTCTCACTCGTATATTCCGATGCTTTCTTTTGCTCTGCCAGTAATACAGCCTCTGACAAATCTGCCGTCTCCATCTCTTTCTTCTGTCCAAACAGCCAGGAGAGAAATTCTTCTTCCCCGCAAACGCTGGAAACAATCAGATGCCCGCTCTCGTATGCTCCGGTGGGATATTCCGTATACCGCATCTTTTCTGAACCTGCGGCCTCTAATGCTTCTGCCATACGGCGCGTCGATGTCTGGCATGGAACCGTCTGGTCATTCTCTCCATGGAACCCCCAAATCGGAATATCTTTTATAGCATCTGCCTGTTTTGGATCTCCCGCTCCGGCAATCGGTATCGCCGCCGCAAACATATCCGGATTGCGCATGATCAGATCCCACACACCGAAAGCTCCCATCGAAAATCCAACCGTATACAATCGGTTTTTGTTTATGCTGTATGTTTCCTGAAGTTTCACAAGCAGCTCTTCTACCGCCTGCAATTCATTGCTTTTTGCTATATTTTCCAGACTGTAACAGCCGTCTGCCCATGGTGCGTCCACCCAATATTCATTCGCAGGACACTGCGGCGCAACAATAATTGCCGGATAATTATTCCGCTCTGCTCCAAGCATTCTTGAAAAGAAATAACTGTTGGAATTTGTCAGCTGTGCCGCATTGTCATTTCCTCTCTCACCCGCGCCGTGCAGAAAGAGTACCAGAGGATATTTTTTCTCCTCCGTATAATCTTCCGGCAGATAAATCCGGTAAGGAAGAATCGTTTCATTATCCTTTGCCGTATAAAATTTCCGCTGCATCGCCTTTTGGATATTCAAAGGTTTGGCTTCCTTTTTCCTAAGAGACAAAACGGCATTCCGCAGTTTTTTGGAAATCTCCTCTGCTTCCGCAAGTGTCAGATTTTCCTGATCCATTTTAAGCCCTGCAGTCTCCATCTGCTCTGTAAACGCCGCCCAGGAAGCTTCTTCATACAATGTTTCATCCGTATAACGAAGCGCATACGCCGCATAATCCGCTTTGAGATTTTCTCTGGCTTTCGAAAGAGATTCTGCCTCAAATGTGCTTCCTTCCACCCGAATCTCTGCAAGCGATGTATGCCCGCCTTTTCCGGCTTTTGCAATCAGCCTGACATGCGTTGCCTCCACCGGAGTTTCAAACGTAACTGTTTTCCAGTTAAGATCGGATTCCGGCCAGCTTCCTTCCGCCGCCTTTGTATAATTCCTGCCTCCGTCGCTGCTGGTCTGTATTTCGTACTGCGTAATGATACCGTTTCCGTTGGTCTGGTCCTGACGCGGGAAGCATCGTATGCTCTCCACCAAACTCCTTTCTTCCAGTTCCAGCGTCAGCATATGCTTCTCCCTTGGCTCAGGTCCCGACGCATCCCATTCACTGTGCCAGATTGTCGTATAATCATCGTCCGCTGCCAATTCTGCTTCATTTCCCGCATGCTGCGTCGGGCTCTCAATACCGGCCAGAGGAAGCGCCTCTTTCAGATAATCTTCGCCTGTTACGGCTTTATACATGCATTCCGCTTCATAATAGTAGCCAAGATCAGAAAAATGAACGCCGTCCGTATAATACAGAGAATCCTTTCCTGTCGTCAGTGCAAACATATCAATGCTGTCCCAGCCGTTTTCCAAAATCAGCTGCCGCTGCATCGGCACAATTTCATTTTCGATTAGATCTCCGCGAAGATCGGCTGCCGAAGTTACATGACAGGCCGGTGAAGTCGCGACGACTACCCTTGGCTTAGACGAAAGATTCTGATACGTTTCTACCAGCGCTTTTGTTTCCTCTGCAAACTTTTCCTTTCCTTTGACATTGCCATACCAGAACTTAGAATCATTTGTACCAAGCATAATAATCACAATGTCCGGATTCGACGTAAGAC
>CAOKHR010000097.1 GCA_948468325.1 uncultured Lachnospiraceae bacterium
CTCAAAACTTATGGTAAAAGTCCAAAATGGTTTTCGCCTATCTTTGTGATATAGCCGCCTGTGCTGCCGCCAATCTTGCAATTGGTACTCTGAACGGCGAGCAGGACACGTAATCCAAACCTATCCTATGGCAGAATTCTACGGAAGACGGATCTCCGCCGTGTTCGCCGCAGATGCCAATGTGAAGCTTGTCATTGACTGGTTTTCCGAGTTTTATGGCCATTTCCATCAACTTGCCGACGCCTGTCTGGTCAAGTTTTGCAAACGGGTCGTTCTCAAGAATTTTCGTATCGTAATAAGCCGATAAGAACTTGCCGGCGTCATCACGGGAGAATCCAAACGTCATCTGTGTCAAATCGTTTGTGCCAAAGCAGAAGAAATCCGCTTCTTTCGCAATTTCATCCGCTGTAAGCGCTGCACGCGGAATCTCAATCATAGTTCCTACTTCGTATTCAATATCAGCTCCCGCCGCTTTAATTTCGGCATCGGCTGCTTCTACAACTACTTTCTTTACAAATTTTAACTCTTTCTGCTCACAAATCAGCGGAATCATAATTTCCGGTCTTACTTTCCAATCCGTATGTGCTTTCTGCACATTGATTGCCGCGCGGATAACAGCCTTGGTCTGCATTTTCGCAATTTCCGGATAAGTTACTGCAAGGCGGCATCCCCTGTGTCCCATCATCGGGTTAAATTCATGAAGCGCAGTAATAAATGCTTTGATTTCTTCTACCGGTTTCCCCTGGGCATCTGCAAGCTTTTGAATATCTTCTCCCTCGGTTGGAACAAACTCGTGAAGAGGCGGATCCAGGAAACGAATCGTAACCGGATTGCCTTCCAGCGCTTCATACAATGCTTCAAAATCATTCTGCTGGTATGGCAGAATTTTTTCAAGAGCGGCTTCTCTTTCTTCTACCGTATCCGCACAAATCATCTCACGGAAAGCGGCAATTCTGTCTTCTTCAAAGAACATATGCTCCGTACGGCAAAGACCAATGCCTTCTGCGCCAAGCTGGCGGGCTTTCTTTGCATCTGCCGGAGTATCTGCATTCGTCCGAACCTTTAATCTGCGGAACTTATCTGCCCAGGCCATAATTCTGCCGAATTCCCCTGCAATTACGGCGTCCACGGTAGGAATAATGCCGTCATAAATATTTCCTGTCGTACCGTCAAGGGAAATAGCGTCTCCCTCATGGTATTCTTTACCGGCCAGCGTAAATTTCTTATTTTCTTCATCCATGCTGATGTCGCCGCATCCGGATACACAGCAGGTTCCCATACCGCGGGCAACTACGGCTGCATGGCTTGTCATTCCGCCGCGGACAGTTAAAACGCCCTGTGCGGCTTTCATTCCGGTAATGTCTTCCGGAGAAGTCTCAAGACGCACCAACACGACTTTTTCTCCGCGTGCATTCCAGCTTTCCGCATCCTCTGCGGAAAATACGATTTTACCGCATGCAGCTCCCGGGGAGGCGCCAAGGCCTTTTCCTACCGGAACCGCTTCTTTTAATTTTGCGGCATCAAACTGCGGATGCAGCAAAGTATCTAAATTACGCGGATCAATCATAGCAACTGTTTCTTCTTCTGTGCGCATTCCTTCATCCACAAGGTCACAGGCAATTTTTAAAGCAGCCTGAGCCGTTCTCTTGCCGCTGCGTGTCTGAAGCATATAGAGCTTCTTATTTTCAACGGTAAACTCCATATCCTGCATATCCCGGTAATGGTCTTCTAATTTCTGGCAAACTTCTTTAAACTGTGCAAATGCTTCCGGGAATTCCTCTTCCATCTTCGCAATCGGCATTGGCGTACGAACACCTGCTACAACGTCTTCGCCCTGGGCATTAATTAAAAATTCTCCCATCAGTTTCTTCTCGCCTGTCGCCGGGT
This sequence comes from uncultured Lachnospiraceae bacterium, assembly GCA_948468325.1. Taxonomy (GTDB): domain Bacteria; phylum Bacillota; class Clostridia; order Lachnospirales; family Lachnospiraceae; genus Roseburia_B. Next base: position 1,888 of record CAOKHR010000097.1, read on the forward strand.
CTCTTGTAAATGCAACGCCGGTACCGCAGTCATCTCCCATATTTCCAAATGCCATGCTCTGTACGTTTACCGCTGTTCCCCAGGAATACGGAATATCATTGTCGCGGCGGTATACATTTGCACGCGGATTGTCCCAGGAACGGAATACTGCTTTGACAGCGCCCATCAGCTGCTCTTTCGGATCATCCGGAAATGCCTGTCCGATTTTTTCTTTGTATTCTGCTTTAAACTGTCCGGCCAGCTCTTTTAAATCTTCTGCTGTCAGCTCAACGTCAAACTGAACGCCTTTTTCCTCTTTCATCTTATCTATGAGTTCTTCAAAATATTTCTTACCGACTTCCATTACAACATCGGAGTACATCTGGATAAATCTTCTGTAGCAATCCCATGCCCAGCGGGGATTATTGGACTTCTCTGCAATTACATTTACAACTTCTTCATTTAAACCCAGATTTAAGATGGTGTCCATCATGCCGGGCATAGATGCCCGCGCTCCGGAGCGAACGGATACGAGAAGAGGATTTTCGCTGTCCCCAAACTTTTTACCGGTAATCTCTTCCATCTTTACAATATACTCATTTATCTGACCCTGAATTTCCTCGTTAATTTCACGGCCGTCTTCATAGTACTGTGTGCAGGCTTCCGTTGTAATTGTAAACCCCTGCGGTACCGGAAGTCCAAGGCTTGTCATTTCAGCAAGGTTTGCGCCCTTACCCCCAAGAAGTTCTCTCATATTCGCATTTCCCTCGCTAAAAAGGTAGACCCATTTGTTTGCCATTTTGCATTCTCCTCCTATTTTCATATAATCAAGTACTGCACATGCTTTTATTTTACCATAAATTTCTATGAAATCAATCATTTTTACAGTATTTACCCCAATTTTTCAGAAAATAGAGAAAACTCCTGTTCCATATTTTGCGGATCGTTTATGTTACTTTCACTCTTTTACTGATTCCTGCTCTTTTCAGTTTTTTACCCAGCATGCCTTTCTGCTTCTTTGTCATTTTTTTCGTGGTAACCGTTATCTTCGCGGCTGTCTTTTTGAATGCTCCCGATTCCGGCAATACTTCTGCCCCTGCAGATATGTCCTCACCGCACATGATTTCAATATCTTTCAAAACAGGATTTTCCAGTATAACAGGCGTTACCCGCACAGTCCTGTAAATTTTCAAATATTCCGGTACTTCCATATATGCGTCATCAGATATAGTTCCTATATATTCATAAGCGCCTCCCTTTGCCTGATAGACATTTGATTCATCTGCTTTTGCAACAGCTCCTTTGTATCTGTACCCTAAATCTTTATTTGCGTTTCACTTTTTTGGAAGCCCTGCTCATAAGGCTCGGCTGTGATTTTGTAAGAACAGCAATCTTATAATAATAACTCTTTCCTTTCTTCGCCTTTTTGTCGACATAGCTTAGCTTTTTCTTTCCCAGTATCTTAATCTTCGTATATCCCGCGTTTTTCTTTGTGGAACGGTAAAGTACATATTTTTTCGCGTTTTTCATCTTTTTCCATGTCACTTTCATTCCATTGGAAACAGCGGAAACCTTTTTTATCTTTGTTCCTTTGGAAAAGGCAATCGTTTTGGGGCTTCCGTCACCGCTCTTAAATCTGCCGTCTCTGGAAACCGCAACCGCATAGTACGATGCGCTTTTCACGGGAGATTTATCACAAAGTGTATTTTTCCCTGATTCCGTTATTCCGACCAGTGTATTTTTCTTTCCTGCAATACGGTAAATCTCATATCTGTCCGCATTTGCCGTTGGATTTACCGTTATATCCACATATATGCCGTTCGGATAAGCTTTGGCTTTCAATGCCTCAATTACCGGTGCAGCCAATTCCGGCTCCAATTCCGGCGCAGTCAGCCACTTATACGCCGGCGGGCTTGCATTGTAGTTTTCATTTGCGCCCATTCTAATAAATGCGGTGTACTCTGTGCCCGGCTGACAGTCGGTTTTCTTATTGTTTCCTGTCCATGTCCTGCCGTCAAAACTGTATTCTGCCCCTTCCACTTCTTCAATTACCGCCGTAAATGTTTTCCCGTCCGCATTCAGCGTAAAAGCCAGGCTGCAGTCCGGCGCTTTCCCATCCGCCTTTTGAATGTTAAAATCCTTTGTTACAGGACTGCCTGTAAGACTGCTGCCTTCAGCAGGCGTAACCGTTACAGAAGCCGTGCCTGAATTGGTATTATTTTTGTAGCTGTAAGTAAAATCTGTGTCTTTTACATACACAATATCCTTTTCCCCAATTGTCAGGGAAACTTTCGGTTCCGGCATAAAAGCTTCTCCGGTATAAATTGCGTCCGGAATGTCCGCAATCATATCCCCGGACAATGCCATCTTAAGATTCATGCCCTCTGCTATCGTTCCCGTTCCTGTCAGGCTTCCGTTTACCGCAAAGCTTCCTTCCCCATTAATTATGCCGTTGTTAATCAGCGAACTTTCTGTCTCTACTGTCAGTGCGCTTCCCGATTCCGCCGTCAGTACGGCGCCTTCGCCTATCGTCAATGTGCTGCCTGCCGCTGCTGTTACAGATACGCCGTCTGCAATCACTACAGCCGCGCCGTCTGCAACGGTAACGCTGCCGGATATGATAATATCTTCCTCCACCCTTACGCTTGCGCCGGACGATACATCTCTCTTTCCGTCCCATAAAAGCACAGGCAGATTTTCTCCTACACATTCCATGTTTTTTATCAGGGTCTGCTGCGTTTCCTGACTATACGTTGTCAGACGTACATCCGCCGGAAATGCCTCTTCCCCCAATATACGCAGATTCTCCCCTGTATAAATGTATGACATGCCATCCCTTCCGGCAAATGCCGAATCATAAACAGAACGGACCTGGTCCGGCAAAACAACGCGGTTCAATGGCAGGATAATCTCAGAATCCTCTTCTTTCTCACAGTAAAACGCTTTTTCTCCGATCGTCAAAAGAGAATCGGAAAATGTAATTTCTGTAAGGGCAGGACAATTCCAAAATGCATTTCCTCCAATGTAACCGACGCCCTCTGGAATCGCTATATCCTTTAAGCTGCCGCAGTTTTGAAATATCCCAAAGCGGATACGCCGCAGTGAAGCCGGAAGCGTTACGCTTTCCACTTTTTCAAGTCCGGCAAATGCACTTTCTTCTATATAGGCCAGACCATCCGGCAGCGTCAGCGTGTCAAATCCGAGCTGGGTGAAACAGCTTCCTCCAATACGTATACAGCCATCCGGCACGATTAAATCCCCCTGCATCCCCGTACAACCGTCAAATGCACCGGTTCCAAGAGCCGCAAGGTTTTTTGGCAGCCTCAGGCCTGTCAGCCCGCTGCACCCCCGGAATGCCCAATACCCGATTTCCTTAACGGTATCCGGCAGGACTAAATCTCCTGTCAAACCGGATTTATACATAAACGCCCATTCACCGATCTCCGTCACCGTGTATTCTGCGCCTTCGTGATTTACTTTTTCCGGTATCATAACCTCACCCGAAATTTTGCTGCTTTTTGTCAAACGTACCTGCTTCTTTTCCGTATCAATGATAATATATTTAAAGTTTTCGTCTGTAAATTCCTCAATATCAGAGGTAAAACTCTCATTATTTACTTTAATATTGGTCAGTCCGATTCCCCAGGCATATTCCGCCACCCTCCTGCTTTTACATAATACTTCCAGCGTTTCTGCCGATATACCTTCAAACGCTCTCTGGGAAATATAAGTAACGGAATCCGGCAGCGTCAATTTTTTCAGATTTCCGCAATTGCCAAACGCATTCAGGGGAATTCTTGTGATACTGTCGGGAATGGCTGCTTCATTTAGTCCGGTGTTATAAAATGCACTGTTTTCGATATTAGTAAGACTGTCCGGAAAATTTAAAGTTTCCAGTGAGCTGCAGCCGGAAAACGCCCCTGTCTCTATGCTTGTAAGGTTTGGGGGCAGCTCCAGCCGTGCCAGCGAGCTGCAGCCGTAAAATGCCTGCAGCCAGATTTCCGTACAGCTTTCCGGCAATGCAATTGTTGTAAGAGCCTTACAGTTATAAAATGCCTTTTCCCCTATAACGGTAAGATTTTTCGGCAGAACGGCTTTTTTTAACTTGTTGCAGCCCAGACATATCTCATCCGGCAGGCATGGATAATCTTCCGGCAGACGAATTCTTGTGATTCCGCTGTTTAAAAAAGCCGCGCTGCCAATTGCCGTAACGGAATCCGGCAATTCCAACGTAATGTTTAAATCCGCAGTGCCTGCAAACGCATATGTTCCGATTACCGTAAGGTTTTCAGACAATGTAATATCAGTGATTCCCGAACCATGAAAAGCAGAATTCCCTATTTCCGTTATTGTATCCGGCATAACCACATTTTTTAAAGAATAATTGTAAAAAAATGCCTTCTTTCCTATGGAAACAACGGTAAGATCTGTTCCCGGCACCCGCTCCGGAATGCTTGCTGTTCCGCCGGCATTTTCCCAATCTGTCAGCTGCACCGTATTTTCTGTAATTTTCTTATAACCAATGCCGTCCACTTCAAACCGCTCTCCTACGGATGCCGCCTGTGGATCCGTTTCCGCCGTATGTCCTGCCATATCGTCCTCTGCGGCTGCACCGATATTTGGCACAATATCAGCATATGCGGTAAACTGCGGTATTTCAGCAATGACGCATACTGCCAGTAAAAATGCCGCAGCCTGTTTTACAATTCCGTTTTTTTTCATTTCAGATTCTCCTGTTATTTTTTTGTCTTCACACTTTTTGCCTTTGACCATGCGGAATAATAGTTCTTCCCATCCACGGTCTTATATGTACGGATCCTTACGTAGTATTTTTTTGACGCTTTTAACTTTTTGACTGTCAGTTTCTTTTGGGAAGCTTTTTTCACAGTCTTTATTTTTGTTGTCTTCTTTGTAAATTTTCTGCTGGCAGAGTACTGTATCTGGTAGCCTGTCACAGATGCTGCTTTCTTCCATTTTACAAGGAATCCTTTGGATTTTGCCTTAATTTTCCCTTTAATCGAAGTTGCTTTTAATACAATTTTTTCCGTTGGTTCTGAATTTACTTCTGTTGCCGTACTTCCGCCGATATATTTCTGCTCTTCCAAAACCAGCTGTGCATCTGTCTTAATCTTATCAATCGCTGCTTTTGCGGCTGCAAGCGCACTCCATACGGCCGCCTTATCTTCCGCCGCTTCAATTGCCGCTTTTCCGGCCGCTACCGCATCCGAAAGCTCTTTTTTCTGTGCTTCCCTGTAGCTGTCTGCATCCTTATAGCTTTCCAGTTCTCCCTTGCTGTCTTCCTTTATTTGTACAAGCTTAGCCGCTGACTCTTCCGATGCCAGCTGTGCATCCGTCTTTATCTGATCAATCGCTGCTTTTGCGGCTGCAAGCGCGCTTTGTACAGCTTCTTCATCTTCCGCTGATTCAATCGCCGCTTTTCCGGCCGCTACCGCATCCGAAAGCTCTTTTTTCTGCGCTTCCCTGTAGCTGTCCGTATCCTTATAGCTTTCCAGTTCTCCCTTGCTGTCTTTCTTTGCCTGCATAAGCTTAGCCGCTGATTCTTCCGCTGTCATCTGCTCATCCGTCTTTATCTGATCAATCGCTTTTTTTGCGGCTGCAAGCGCGCTCCGTACATCTTCTTCATCTTCCGCTGCTTCAATTGCCGCTTTTCCGGCCGCTATCGCATTTGCCAGCTCTTCTTGCTGCGCTTCCCTGTAGCTGTGCGCATCTTTATATCTTTCCAGTTCTTCCATACCCGATTCTTTTAACCTGGCCATTGACTCTTCTGCCGTCATCTGCTCATCTGTCTTAATCTTATCAATCGCTGCTTTTGCGGCTGCAAGCGCGCTTTGTACAGCTTCTTCGTCTTCCGCCGCTTCAATCGCCGCTTTTCCGGCCGCTACGGCATCCGAAAGCTCTTTTTTCTGCGCTTCCCTGTAGCTGTCCGTATCCTTATAAAATTCCAGCTCGTTTTTACTCTGCTCTTTTGCGACATTTAATGCCAGATCCGGACTCTGATCCTCTCCTCCTCCTTCGCCGCTGGTTCCGTCGTCGGAGGTATGCCACAAATCAGATGACAGATTAATATGCAAAGCCGGCAGGCATGCGCCATCGTGTGTATCAACCGTGACGCCATACTGGTAGATGTAGCCGTCTCGGTTGGCAGACGCAGCACAGAATTCATAATTGCCCGGTGACCGAAGCCACCACCAGCAGTTTACTTCCTCGGTACCGATTGCTTTTTCAATCACTCCTCCCATTGCATGGGTATAATCGCTTGCTTTCATCCAGCGTCCTGCAGACATTCTAAGACGCTCTTTACAGAATCCATACTCCGGATTTAACACTTCTGAAAAGATC
>CAOKHR010000098.1 GCA_948468325.1 uncultured Lachnospiraceae bacterium
CAGGCGGGGAAAACAAAAAGACAGGAGGATGAAGATATGCCGATTCGTACACAAAGTGATCTGCCGGTAAAAGAAATTTTAGAAAAAGAAAATATATTTGTAATGGATGAAAGCAGAGCCATGCATCAGGATATTCGTCCAATCAGGATTGCAATTTTAAATCTTATGCCGCTCAAAGAAGACACGGAGCTGCAGATTTTAAGATCGCTGTCCAATACGCCTCTTCAGGTGGACATTACGTTTCTGGCTGTAATGAGCCATGAATCAAAGCATACTTCGAAAAGCCATTTGAATAAATTTTACCAGACGTTTCCTGATGTAAAAAACCAGCGGTTTGACGGGCTTATCATAACAGGAGCCCCCGTGGAAATGATGGAATTCGAAGAAGTGGATTATTGGGATGAGCTTTGTGAGATAATGGAATGGAGCAAAACAAATGTCACTTCTACCATGCATTTATGCTGGGGAGCACAGGCGGGCCTTTATTATCATTACGGAATCAAAAAATATATGTTAGACCGCAAAGTATTTGGTATTTTTAAGCATTGTGTGAAAAACAGAAGAGTGCCTTTGATTCGGGGCTTTGACGATTATTTTATGGCGCCGCATTCCAGACACACGGAAAACCGTACAGAGGACATTGCGGCAGTAAAAGATCTGACGATTTTAGCAGAATCAGAAGAAGCAGGTGTTTTTCTGGTAATTGCAGATGAGGGCAGAAGAGTTTTTGTTATGGGACATCTGGAATATGACAGGATGACTTTGGACCGCGAATATAAAAGAGATAAAGATAAGAGAGAAGATGTTGATCTTCCAAAAAACTATTATCCGGATGATGATCCGGAAAAGAGGCCGTATCTGCAGTGGAGAAGCCATGGGAATACCCTGTATTCAAACTGGCTCAATTACTATGTATACCAGCAGACGCCATATGATTTTATTGATACGGCGGGCATTGTGAAGAAGTAGAAGATTGTTTGCCTGGGATTGACAAGATAAGCGTCCTGTGTTAGCCTATTAAAGAAATTTAATATGGTAAAGTGATAATCTGTTATCACAGAAGAGGAGGAAATATTACAATGAAAAAATTAATTGCTTTTGTTTTACTGATGGGAATGGCGGTCTCCATGACGGCCTGTGGAAATGAAGAAGCTGCGGAGGAAGCAAAAAGCGGCAAGGATACATTCACAGTAGGATTTGATCAGGATTTTCCGCCATTTGGCTACGTGGGAGATGACGGTGAATTTATAGGATTTGATATTGAAATGGCAACGGAATGTGCGAAGCGCATGGGAAAAGAAGTTGTGCTCCAGCCGATTGACTGGGATGCAAAAGATATGGAACTGGAGTCAGGAACAATCGACTGCATCTGGAACGGATTTACGATGAACGGCAGAGAAGATCAGTATACCTGGAGTGACTCTTATATGGACAACACACAGGTAGTAATTGTAAAAAAAGATTCTGGTATTGAGAAGCTTGCCGATCTGGAAGGCAAAATTGTTGAAGTTCAGAAAGAGTCTTCTGCACAGTCTGCATTGGAAGATGAAGACCACACAGAGCTTTTGGCATCCTTTGGAGATTTCTTACAGGTAGCCGAATATAATACGGCATTTATGGATTTGGAATCCGGAGCGGTAGATGCGATTGCAATTGACATCGGCGTGGCAAATTTCCAGTTAGAGGGCAAAGAAGATGATTATGTTATTTTGGACGAAGTCATTTCTTCCGAGCAGTATGCAGTCGGATTTTTAAAAGGAAATGAGACACTGCGTGACGAAGTGCAGAGTACTTTGATGGAAATGGTAGAAGACGGAACATTTGCCGAAATTTCAGACAAATATTTTGGCTATGATGTATGTACATTAAAATAAGCTGAGGGGTAAATATGAATCTACAGGTTATGATGCAGCAGCTTGCGGGAGGGATGCTGACAACAGTTCAGATTTTTGTGCTGACGCTTCTGTTTTCCCTGCCTCTCGGACTTTGCATTTCGTTTGGAAGAATGTCAGGGAACATAGTGCTCCGGGGTTTTGCAAAATTATATATTTCCATCATGCGAGGGACTCCCTTGATGCTGCAGCTTCTGGTTGTATATTTTGGCCCGTATTACATATTCGGCATCGGAATCACATCCGCTTACCGTGCCTATGCGGTTGTAATCGCTTTTGCGATTAATTATGCGGCGTATTTTGCAGAGATCTACCGCGGCGGGATAGAATCTATGCCAAAAGGACAGTATGAAGCGGCAAAGGTTCTTGGTTATACGAAAACACAGACATTTTTTAAGATTATTTTCCCGCAGGTAATCAAGCGGATACTTCCTTCTGTGACCAATGAAGTTATTACATTGGTCAAGGACACGTCACTTGCATTTTCCATTGCATATGCAGAGATGTTTACAACGGCAAAAGCGATTGCGGCATCTCAAAAGAGCATGGTTCCCTTTATTGCAGCGGCCATATTTTATTATGTGTTCAATTTTATTGTCGCGGCATTGATGGAATTCTGGGAAAAGAAGATGAGTTATTATAGTTAGGAGGCCGTCCGGATGAAGCTACTGGAAATGAATCATGTAAAAAAAAGTTTTGACGGAAATGTTGTTTTAAAAAATATCAGCCTGTCTGTAGAAGAAGGCGAGGTAGTATCCATCATCGGGCCTTCCGGCTCTGGAAAGTCTACGCTTTTGCGCTGTGCAACACTTTTGGAGACTATGGATGACGGGGATTTATATTATCTGAATGAAGCAGCCGCCGTAAGTGAAGGCGGACGTTCGGTATATGCATCGGGTTCAAAATTAAAAACAATTGAGCGGCAGTTTGGACTGGTATTTCAAAATTTTAATCTGTTTCCCCACTATTCCGTGCTCAAAAACATTACGGACGCACCGATTCATGTGCAGAAACGCGAAAAAAAAGAAGTAATAGAGGAGGCGCGGGTTCTGCTGGAAAAAATGGGGTTAAGCGACAGAGCTGACTATTATCCCTGCCAGTTGTCCGGAGGACAGCAGCAGAGAGTCTCCATAGCCAGAGCGCTGGCGATGAATCCGAAGATTCTTTTCTTTGACGAGCCGACGTCTGCATTAGATCCGGAGCTGACAGGAGAAATTTTAAAGGTTATTACTGATCTTGCAAAAGAAAAAATGACGATGGTCATTGTAACGCATGAAATGAATTTTGCAAAAGAGGTATCTGACCGAATGATTTTTATGGATAAAGGAGTCATTGTGGAAGAGACAACTCCGGAAGAACTTTTTGCATCAACCAACCAGCGTACCAGGGAATTTCTGGGGAAATACCATATATTGAACGGATAACCGACATGGAACTTTATATGCGGATTCAAATCGTGGAATTTGAATCCGCATATTTTATGTAGCTGTGGTTATGATAAATATGATATAATGCAAAAGCGCAATATGTACAATGATAAAAAGGACAGGAGGATGGAACATGAACGTGAAACAAGAGACGAAACAGGTAAATTTACGAAAAGTTGCCATGATTGGATGTGGATTTGTAGGTTCTGCATCTGCTTTTAGTCTGATGCAGAGCGGACTGTTTTCGGAAATGGTGCTGCTGGATGCCGATATGGAACGGGCAGAAGGAGAGGCAATGGATATTAGCCACGGAATTCCTTTTGCGAGACAGATGAAAATATATGCCGGCAATTACGATGACATTGTCGATGCTGCAATTATTATTATTACCGCTGGGGCAAATCAGAAGCCAGATGAGACAAGGCTTGATCTGGTGCATAAAAATGTAGCGATATTTAAGCAGATTATTCCGGAGATTGCAAAGAGAAACTGCCAGGGGATTTTGCTTGTAGTATCAAATCCGGTGGACATTCTGACTTATACGGCATTAAAGCTTTCCGGCTTTACGGAGAACCGTGTCATTGGTTCGGGTACTGTGCTTGATACGGCAAGGCTGAAATATGAACTCGGAGAGCATCTTTCGGTAGACAGCCGGAGCGTACATGCTTTTATTATCGGAGAACATGGAGACAGCGAGATTGCGGCTTTCAGCGGCGCTAATGTATCGGGTATTGCACTCAGTGAATTTTGTGAACTGAGAGGACATTATACACATGATGAAAATACGCAGAGAATTGCAGAAACAGTAAAAAACAGTGCATATGATATTATTAAGAAAAAGAGGGCTACTTATTATGGAATTGCCATGGCAGTAAAGAGGATTTGCGAAGTAATTATACGTGATGAAAAATCCATTCTTCCGGTTTCTTCCATGATGCATGGCGCTTACGGAATCGAAGATGTTGTTTTGAGCATGCCGGCAGTTGTCGGTAAGCATGGCGTAGAGACACAGGTGCCGATTCCTTTGAATGAAGAGGAAAAAGAGAAGCTTAAGCTTTCAGCCGAGACGTTAAAGAAAATTATAAAAGAAATCAATGAAAAATAAAGAAAAGAAAGCGGCATCAAATGATTTGAATTTGATGCCGCTTTTAGACTATACTGTTCAATGGATAATACCTCCTGTTTTATTTTCCATTACCAAATCCAAGAAACATTTAAAAATTTATCATCTTAATCTCATTCCCTGAATCTGTTCTCTGGAATAGGTACCTTTAAAAAAGGATTTTTTGAAATGTTACATTAATATTTCGGTGGTCCGTACCTCCTTTGCTTAGTATAGTGTTTCTTTTGATGTAATTATTGTATCTCAAATATAAGGTTATGTCAACAATTTTTTAAAAAATAATTGATAAGAAATAATTATAACTGAAATAAAGTTTATAAGATATAAAAAATTCAGACAATAATGTTTGGACAAATAGTGCCGGTTACAAGTTTGCAGTACCGGATAAGCAAACATTGTGGTCATTGTGAGAGGAAATAAGCGGAAAGTTGACTTTAAAACAGAATGCAGGAATTGTCGAAAAAAGAAACATGTGCTATACTTTGGGCATGGAAAACCATAGAGCCAGGCGGCTGCCCTCTGTTTCGGAGGGGTTAACTCTCCAGATGTGATACCCTTTGGGTACGAAAGAAAGGAGGGTGTTGTCAATGATGATTACATATTCTGATTTAGTTCAGACTGGAATATTCATTTGCGCCCTTGTTGGATTGTGTTATACGATCTTTCGGGGAAAGAAATAGCCGCCACTACTACCAATAGTGACGGCCAATGCTGTAAAGCATTGAGTTAGTTGTTATTCGGAGGGTAGCTGGTTCTATGGCTTTCCCTTTTTCTGCCTATAATATAGCATATCTGATTATGGGATTCAAGTGTTTTTTGCCTGTACTTCGGTATACTTACTTTTACAGCTATGATACTGGACAAATACAAACAAAAGTTCGTAAAGAAAAAATACTTGACACATATTTTGTTCTATGCTATTCTACCCAAGGTGATAAAAATGGAAACGAAGTTAGAACAGGCATATCTTTATGATTTTTATGGAGAGCTGTTAAACGATCATCAGAGAAAAGTGTATGAGGATTTTTATTTTAATGATTTGTCATTAGGAGAAATTGCCGAAGAAGAGGGCATTAGCCGGCAGGGCGTGCATGATTTGGTGAAGAGGTCTTCAAGAGCGCTGGAAGCATATGAGAAAAAGCTTCATCTGGTGGAAAAGTTTCTGTATATCAGAGACAGGGTAGGAGTAATTCAGAGTCTCGTGCGTTCTTATAACGAAAAGAATCAGGAAACAGTCAGAGCAGAAATCGAAAAGATTTCCAATGAGATATTAGAGGGATTATAGTATGGCATTTGACAGTCTGTCCGAAAAATTGCAGAATGTATTCAAAAACTTAAGAAGCAAAGGAAGATTAACTGAAGATGATGTAAAATCTGCTTTAAAAGAAGTCAAGTTAGCGCTGTTGGAAGCAGATGTTAATTTTCGGGTTGTGAAACAGTTTGTCAAGACGGTTCAGGAGCGGGCAATCGGCCAGGATGTAATGAACGGACTAAATCCGGGCCAGATGGTGATTAAAATCGTAAATGAAGAAATGATTGCTCTGATGGGATCCGAAACAACAGAAATCGCGTTAAAACCCGGAAATGAGATTACCGTTATTATGATGGCAGGCCTTCAGGGCGCGGGTAAGACAACTACAACGGCAAAGATTGCCGGAAAGTTAAAGCAGAAAGGGAAGAGGCCACTGCTTGCAGCCTGCGATGTATATCGTCCTGCAGCCATTGACCAGTTAAAGATTAACGGAGAGAAACAGGGCGTGGAAGTCTTTTCCATGGGTGATAAAAATAAGCCGGTCGATATTGCAAAAGCAGCAGTAGAACATGCGCAGAGCCATAATCTGAATGTTGTAATTATAGATACTGCGGGGCGGCTTCATATAGATGAAGAGATGATGGATGAGCTGGCGGCTATCAAAAGTTCCGTAGATGTATATCAGACAATTTTAGTCGTTGATTCCATGACGGGTCAGGATGCAGTAAATGTTGCCGGTATGTTTGATGAGAAGATTGGTGTTGACGGCGTAATTCTGACCAAGCTGGACGGAGATACCAGAGGCGGTGCGGCACTTTCCATTCGTGCAGTAACCGGCAGGCCGATTCTTTATATCGGTATGGGTGAAAAGCTTTCCGATTTGGAGCAGTTTTATCCGGAGCGTATGGCATCCCGTATCCTGGGTATGGGAGACGTGCTTACCATGATTGAAAAAGCACAGGAAGCCATTGACGAAGAGGAAGCCAGGAAGTTAGAACAGAAGATGAAAAAAGCAGAGTTCGACTTCGAAGATTATCTTAGTTCCATGAACCAGATGAATAAGATGGGCGGGCTTTCCAGTATTCTTGGCATGATGCCGGGAATGGGCGGCATGAAAATGCCGGATATTGATGAAGCAGAGGCAGAAAAGGGAATGAAGCGGACGGCATCTATTATTTATTCGATGACCCCGGAAGAGAGACGCAATCCGTCTTTGCTCAATCCAAGCCGCAAACGCAGAATTGCAGACGGTGCGGGAGTTGATATTTCCGAAGTAAACCGTCTGGTGAAGCAGTTTGAACAGGCGCGGAAGATGATGAAGCAGATTCCGGGCATGATGGGAGGCAAGCGCGGCAAAAAGGGAAGATTCCGGCTTCCGTTTTAAATGTATCATGTATTCTTTGTGAGATTAAGGCATTTTTGCTTTGATTATAAAAAAATTTCAGGAGGTGAATTGTAATGGCAGTTAAAATCAGATTAAAGAGAATGGGAAAGAAGAAAGCTCCTTTCTATAGAATTGTTGTAGCTGATTCCAGATCTCCGAGAGACGGAAGATTTATCGAGGAAATCGGAACTTATGATCCGACAAAAGATCCCAGCGAGTACCGTGTAAACGAGGAACTGGCAAAGAAATGGTTATCCAACGGAGCACAGCCGACAGATACGGTAAGCAGGATTTTCAAAGCAGCAGGAATTGAAAAATAAGAGGTGATAGTGATGAAAGAATTAGTAGAAGTAATTGCAAAATCACTGGTGGATTACCCGGAAGAAGTTGTTGTTACCGAGACGGAGAATGACAGAGCGATTGTACTGGAGCTGCATGTGGCGCAGTCTGATATGGGAAAGGTAATCGGCAAGCAGGGACGTGTTGCAAAAGCAATCCGTTCCATTGTAAAAGCAGCAGCCTCTAAAGAAGAGAAGAAAGTCACTGTTGACATTGTGCAGTAATGGCATATGGAGGGATGATATGGGCAAAAGACCAACCGTACTTATGATTTTAGATGGTTTTGGATTAAATGAAAAGACCGAAGGCAATGCCATAGCACAGGCAGATACCCCCACAATTGACAGATTGATGAAAGAATATCCGTTTGTAAAGGGATATGCCAGTGGTCTTGCTGTTGGACTTCCGGACGGACAAATGGGCAATTCCGAAGTAGGGCACTTAAACATGGGCGCCGGAAGAATTGTATATCAGGAACTGACCAGAATTTCCAAAGAAATTGAAGACGGTGATTTCTTTAAAAATCCGGAATTGCTGGAAGCAGTGCAAAATGTAAAGAAAAACGGCTCGAATCTGCATTTCTACGGACTATTGTCTGACGGCGGGGTTCACAGCCACAATACACATCTTTACGGCTTACTGGAATTGGCCAAAAGGGAAGGTGTGGAAAATGTATATGTACATTGCTTCTTAGACGGAAGGGATACGTCCCCGACTTCAGGCAAAGGATTTATCGAGGCTTTGGAAGCAAAGATGAAAGAAATCGGCGTTGGAAAAATCGCATCCATCTGCGGACGTT
>CAOKHR010000099.1 GCA_948468325.1 uncultured Lachnospiraceae bacterium
TCTTTCCCTACACGACGCTCTTCCGATCTACGACTTCCCCTCTTGTTTTAAGCTCTGTTTTAAATATTTCTCCCAGCTCATGATTGTTTGGCTTTACTAAAAACGGATGATATTCGAGCACATTAACAAGCAGATCTTTTGTCGCATCCACTACAATCATTACGCCTCTGCCGTCAAGTTTCTCCATAATCTTTCTGTAAATATCATCCGGCATCGAACCGGGAATGCTTCCGGCCAATACTAAAACATCCTGTGCTTTCAGCCGGTCCAGCTTTTCCATCAGTCTTTCAACGGCTTCCTCACTGATTTTGGGTCCGCTTCCGTTGATTTCTGTTCCGTCAATTGATTTTAATTTCAGATTGATTCTTGAGATTCCGTTTTCAATCGGAATAAAATCAGATTTCACACCCATCTCTTCGACCCGGCGGATAATCTCTCTTCCTGTAAATCCGGCCATAAATCCAAACGCCGTATTTGCAATTCCCAGATTCCCAAGCACCATGGAAACATTGAGTCCTTTGCCTCCCGGAAGCAGCAGCTCCGAACTGGTCCGGTTGGTAAGTCCCAGCCTGAAATCTTCTACTGAAACGATATAATCCAGTGACGGATTAAAAGTAACCGTGTAAATCATCTCATTTCCTCCTGTTTTATTTGATGGTTTTATTTTACATTCAAAATCAGTCAAAGTCAATCATGCTAATTCACAAAATCATCGTTCCGTTTTTGGATATTCTGCACAATTTTGAATTTATTTGATTGAATTTGAATGTTTTCATGCATGATGAGTCCATCCGGCAGGGATGCGCCATGCCCTGACAATAAAAAAACAGGATTACCTGTTTCGGTTTCCTGTTTTTTTATGCTGCCTGCAGGCAGCGGTTATATTGGTCAATATCTTCCATCATAGATTTTTCTCGCCCGGGCCGTCTGCTTTCTTATAAACTCTGTCTTTGCATCTGTGTAAGCATTTCTGTTATGCTCATATTTTTTCCAAAGCTTTAACTTCATTTTCTCATATTGGCGGGCAATATCCGCATGTTCTATGAGATAATCCCGAAAATACAATTCATCATTATCTCCTCTGTATCTTAAATGCAAATGAAAAACCTTATCATCAAATCCGTATTCTGTGTAACCTTTATTAAATGAAATTCTGCTGCTGCTCTGGCTCATGCAAATATAACCGTTATCCGTTATGAGATCCCCGATTTCCGGCATGCTGCATTCCTCCGGAATTTCCACGAGAATATCAATAATCGGCTTTGCCCATATGGAACAAATAGCTGTGCTTCCTATATGGCTTATTCTGGCTGCAGCAATCAATGACTTTAAAAAAGCTTCCTCCTCAGCGTACCAGTCTTTCCAGAAATCTTTGTGTTCTGTCAGACAGACAGGAAACAACTGCCATAATTCCTCTAAACTCATTTCCGATAATTTTTTACTCATAGAATACCCTGTCAAACAGCGATGCGTTATCTTACTCTTCCGCCTCTTATCATGCTATATGGCCCATAGATTATTTTGCCCTTTACTTTCCGATACCCCCGCACTCCTGCAAAATACCGCTCTTTGGATTTCAGGTTTTTGATGATCTTTTTCACCGTCTTGTTATTCTTGATATTTATACTATGTGCGCCTTTGGTAAATTGCTTGTTGGAGGCGTAAGTAAGCTGATAACCGGAAGCAAAGCTGTCTTTCTTCCAGCTTACCGTAATTTTATTTTTGCCCGGAATCAGTTTGAAAGACTTAATCTTATCCGGCGCTCGGCCTGCGTCCGTCTGTATGGAAACCTGATTATTTAATATATATGCCGTGTTTGTTGTGCCAACCGGATAGCAGATCTTCCTAAAAGTAAAATTATTATTGAATTCTTCCTCTTCAAATACATATACATCAGAGTTTATCTTAACCCACCCGATGGAGTCGGCATCTTTGGCGCTTGTCTTGGAATACACCTTTACGTATCTGGCGCAGTACTTTCTGGGGATTGTTTTGCCAAGGAGAAGATTATATTTTGCCTCCTCTTTACCGCACACTTTGCAGCTGGTGGTGTAAGTTCCTTTCTCTGTTAAAGTCGGCTTTTTTGTTACCTCATTCTGCCATTTGTGGGCGTCCTCGTTTATTGGGATAACCTCTGTCTTCGTCTGCCCGCAGTTCGGGCATTTATATTCCATTATTCCCGTGGAATGACAGGTTGCCGGCTTAATAATCTTACTGAAAACCCAGATCATTGTCTTTTTGGGTATTTCCAGTATTTTTGTTTCACCGCAATTCTTACATGTATATATATACCCTCCCGTTTGCTCACATGTGGCCGGTTTCGTTGACGTCCATACCCAATCGTGGCTGCAGGACGCCTGTTCTTCTGTTCCTTCTGTTTCCCCTGCCTCCGCAGCAGATGCAGCCATATCCTGTATCGTAATGCACAGCGCTATTGCCAGAAAAAATGGCAGAATCCACCGGAATACTGTTTTTTTGTTCTTCATTATATCTTCCCCTTTCTTTCATTCTGATGCATCCGTCTGTATATCTAAATAAGACCGTTCCGCAGG
Organism: uncultured Lachnospiraceae bacterium; assembly: GCA_948468325.1. Classification (GTDB taxonomy): domain Bacteria; phylum Bacillota; class Clostridia; order Lachnospirales; family Lachnospiraceae; genus Roseburia_B. The sequence continues at coordinate 2,553 of CAOKHR010000099.1, forward strand.
AGTGTATCATCCTGGAATACCCTTTAGGGTATAGTTATATTATACACAAATGCGGCAGACTGCGCAACCTATAGTATTCATCTGTCAGTGGATTGGCTGTGAAGCAGCATACGGATTTTATTGCAGAAGCAGCAAACCGCCCCTCGCACAAACACCCAAAATGAATATCTGTGTCAACAGGGACGGTTTTGTCTCTTGGTTCACTTATACATTTCCTTTTTCTGCCGTACTAATTCTGCATCCTGATCTGTTCACTGGTAATTAACGGATAGCAAATCAGCTGACTGCTGCTCAAATTCTCTTTTGACATATCTACAGCCGTAATCTGATGATTGTCATATGTGGTGTAATAATAAATTCCCCGGTCCGTATTGCAGCAGCTGGTATATAGTGTAACTTCATATTTATCCTTTTCGATTTCACAGCAGCCTTTCGGCTGATCTACGGCGCCAAGAATATGAAAAAACTGACTGACGCTTTCTGCTTCTGACTCTCCGGAGACAGAATTCATTTTTACGAATGCAGCCCGGACAAATCGGGACTGCGAGGAAAGATCTCCCGGAAGCCCCATTGCTCCCATACCGCGGCTGTATGTGCATAAAGACAGCTTATCAGAAAAATTGTTCCGGGGCGATTTCGGAGATAAATTCATATAATTATTTAACTGAAACATCTGCTCGTCAAAAGTAGGATTATTCGTTAAAATACCGACCGGATTGTCATATATTTTCAGTCCGGACCTGACCGATTCCACTGTAATGGATTCATTACGGTCCGAAATCTGCCAGTGAAGCTGTGCCAGAGGAAGTTCCCCGCTAAATGCTTCGTCTGTCAGATTAATTCTTCCAAGCAGAATCCTTGCTTCTTTTACAGATGCACACTGCCCTAACACCCATGGTATAAATTCAAATGACGCAATATTGTCTTTTCCCCTTACTGCTTTCTGGTATACAGCATTGCCGACAAAATTAAGCCCTGCCATACCAAGCCCTTTTTCATTCACTCCGTCGTAATACAAAGGAAAATCTTTGTCTACATGTGCCGTACCAATCATCCCATAATGGCTTTTCATTACGCCCATATTCCGAAATGAAATGAGATAATTACAGGGCATAATCACAATTTTCTCACCATAGGAAAAATCATAATCTAATGTTCTTCCAAAATAAAAATCTTTTGTTTTGTAAGTTGCAGCTGTACACATGATAACATCTCCTTATTGTTTTTTCTTTTATTATATCATCTTTTGCAGAATTTCTTCCCATGTTTTTTCATCAAATGGCCTGTTTTTAAAATAAAACCGCTTATCTTCATCTGTAATTTTCCGGATTACCCGGCATGGATTGCCAGCTGCAATTACCCAGTCCGGAATATCCTTCGTCACAACACTGCCTGCTCCAATGACAGAATTGCTTCCTATGTGCACACCGGGACAAATGACAGAGTTTCCTCCAATCCATACATTATCGCCAATTGTAACTTCAATTCCGTACTCGTATAATGTATTGCGCACATCAGGATGCAGCGGATGCCCCGCAGTATAAACGGCTACATTCGGCGCCATCTGACAATTATCGCCAATCGTTACCTTTGCAACATCGAGAATCGTACAATTATAATTTGCAAAAAAATTCTTTCCGACTTCAATATGTGTGCCGTAATCGCAGTAAAACGGAGGATTGATAAATGCATTCTCCGATTTGCCCAGCAGCTCTTTTACAATTCTCCCTAATTCCGCAAAATCTGACCGATCCGCAGAATTTAATTTCTGCGTAAGTTTTCTTGCACGCTTTTGTTCTTCAAATACTTCTTCATCGGAAATATAAGGCAGACCAGCATCTCTTTTTTCAATGTTTGTCAAAATAGTCATCTCCTCTTTATCTGGTTAAAACTTTTTATCGAAAGCTTTTTATCCATGTAATCAATGAATCATGGTAAACATTATTCATAACATCCTGCCGCATCTGGTCTGTGACCGGTCCGTTTTTTTCCATAATTGCAAGAATTGCCTCCTGAAGCCCTGCGATTTTTCCTTTCTCAAACGCATCATCTCCTGCAGGCACAGGCTCTTCTTTTACCGGAGTCTGCGCACCTGATGGTGTAAAAACAGCCTTTTCATCGGTGGAATTGTCCGCAGATACAGCCTTTGGCTCTTCTTTTTTTACAAAATCCGCTTCTTTCGGGATTGCAGAAATAACCGGTTCGGAAGTATCTCTACTGTTTGAATCTGCCGGTATCCAGATGTCTCCCGCATTTGCTTTGACATTTACCGTAATGCTGCCATTTGATACGGATACGCGCTCCCCCGATAATGCCCCTGTATATTCTTTTGCATTTCCGGCAGGCAGGGTCATAACATAATCGCTGTCGTCATTGTTTACGGTAATGATAACAGACTCCCCTCGGTAATTTCTGGAAAATGCGTACTGGCGGTTTGTCAAAAGCAATTCATTGTAATCTCCATAAGAAAGAGCCGGTGTATTTTTCCTTATTTTGCCCAGTGCGGCAATCAGGCGTGTAAAAGGATTTTTCTGCAGAGAATCCGCATAATCCGCAAGAGATAATGCAGGTCTTAAAGAAGCGTCTGAAAACCGTTCTTTTTTTCCTTCAATTCCAAATTCCGAACCATAATAAACAGACGGAACACCCGGCAGCGTATATAGCAGGATATGAACCGGTGTAAAATGTGCTTTCTTGTTCAGTTTTGTATAAATTCGTTCTACATCGTGATTGTCTGCAAAATTGTACAGCTTTAATCCGTCCGGACGGTTTCCTCCTTTAGCATAGAGATTCTTTACCGTATGGGCGATTTCAAAATAATTGTGGTCATTGTGTCCGGAATAAAGCGCCTTATGTAACTGGTAATTCGTAACAGAGTGCAGCGTACCCTCATTCACCCAGCGCGAATAATCTCCATGGATAACCTCTCCCATCAGCCAGAATTCCGGTTTTACCTCTTCTGCTACTGCACGCAGTGCCCTCATATAATCAAAATCCAGTACATCTGCAGCATCCAGACGAATACCGTCAACATCAAACTCTTTTACCCAGAAGCGAATAACATCGCAAATATAATCTCTGACAGCAGGATTGTGCTGGTTTAACTTTACAAGCAGATTATATCCTCCCCAGTTTTCATAGGAAAAACCGTCATTATATTCGTTATTTCCGTAAAAGTTCACATTACAGTACCAGTCTTTATACGGCGAATGCTCCCTGTTCTTTTTAAGGTCTGCAAAAGCGAAAAAGTCACGTCCGGTGTGATTAAATACACCGTCAAAAATCACTTTTATTCCCTGCTTATGGCATTCTGCCACATAAGCTGCCAGGTCTTCATTTGTACCAAGACGGCTGTCCAGCTTTTTATAATCTGTCGTCTCGTATCCATGTCCTACGGATTCAAAAAGCGGGCCAATATAAATTGCGTCACAGCCGATTTCTTTCACATGGGCAATCCACGGAAGTAAATCGTTTAAACGATGTACCGGATCGCCATACGTATTTTCTTTTGGCGCTCCGGCCAGCCCTAAAGGATAAATGTGATAAAATACTGCTTCGTCATACCATGCCATTGAATGACACCTCCTGATTATTTTTGTATCCGCAATAAACGGGGAGACGAATATCATCTCCCCGTATTTATTGCAGCGACTGTCTGAATCAAATTCATTATACTTAAAATTTGAAAAATAATCAACTGTTCTTACTTATTTTTTAATTTTCAGACCCTGCTTTCTCATTGCAGCTGCCAGCTTCTTACGCTGTTTTGCTTTCATTGCTTTCTGCCATTTTACCATTGCTTTCTTAGCCGTATTCTTGAAAGCATTTTTATTAATGCTCTTAAGCGCTTTGCCCTGTACGATAACAGTCTTAAGCTTTGAACAGCCTGAAAATGCATTTTTGCCAATCGTTGTCACATTTTTGCTAATGGTGACTTTATTCAGCTTTTTATATCCTTTGAACGCAGAAGCGCCGATCTGTACAACATTGCATTTTACGTTTTTAAGCGTAACTGTTGCAGGAATCTTCACCGTTTTTGCTTTCTTGTTTGTACCTTTCACAACCATTACTGTCTTTTTCTCTGCATTGATTACTTTGTACTCAAATGCGCCTGCTGTTTGGGTATATCCGTTTGCCAGTCCTGCATCCGGTACGGCTGGAGCTGATTTTAAAGCCGCCTGTGCTGCTGCCAGTGCATTTGCCAGCATTCTTAATGTTGCCGCGTCTGCATTTGCCGGTGCATTTTTCGCTGCATTATATGCATCTGAAAATGCTTTCCATAAATCTGCCGGATAGTCTTTCTGACCTGCACTGTAAACTGCATCTGCCGCCGCAACTGCACTGTTAATTTCATTTTTTGCATTCTGCAGATCCGCTGCTTTTGTTACCAGAGCATTTTTGGCATTTGTTAACTTACCTAATAAATCTGCACATCTTGCAGCGTCAGGATTACCGCTGTTTAGCTCTTCCACAGCCTGATTATAAATTTCTACCAGGGCATTCCAGCTTTCTACTGTGTAATCGGCCTGGTTTACTTCGTCTTCAATCTGATTTACAAGATCTCTGAGATCCTGGACACTGTCTGCCGTGCCGCCTCCTTTTTCAACTAACGCTTCTATTGCGGCATTGATTGCGTCAAGAGCCTTATCTCTTGCATTTACAGAAATTTCTCCTCCGCCTTTCACTACATCCAGCAGCTCTTTCGCAGCATCTACTGCATCCTGCAAATTCTGCCAGCTGTCTTCTGTATATTTAGACTGATCATAAGATGCGATACCGTCAACTGCAGACTGAAGATCTGCCACATCACTTGTTTTCGGACTTGTTACAATATAAGAAGCCGGCGTCTCGGATGTCTTCTCATCAACTTTACGATTACCGTCCTTTAATGCAGCAGTAGCCGTAACTTTTACGGTTCCTTCACCTGTAACTGTCAGCGTACTTCCGCTGATAGATGCAATACCCGCTGTGCTTCCGTTTGCAATTGCATATTCTACAGTTGCCTGCGGGCTTGCGGAATGTTTCATACAGCCTTCATGATTTACAGTGTATGCAGCCTCCAATGTTTTCTGTACAGAAGCCCCCTGTCAGTGAAATATTTCCGCCTTCCAGCGTAACGCTTTCGATTGTACACTCACAGGTGTCTGCTGCTTTATCAAGCGCACCTACCGCTGCTACCAGCTCATCATATGCTGTCTGGCATGCTGTTTCCGTAGCTGTTGTAAGCGCATCATTCTTCCTTGCCATAGCTGCCTGGTATTTTGGAAGATACGCTGCCCAGCTTGCATTTGTATATACGCGTACATTACTTGCATTTTTATTTTCTGCAGCATTTGCAACTTCAAGCTCTGCTGCCAGACCATCCAGATATTCATTCAGTACTTCCACCGGATGTTTCCCACGCGGGAACGTATAGCTGATCGTCATTGTATCGGCGTTATCGTTGAGACTGTATTTTACTTTTGCCTGCTCTTCTGCTGTCAGGCCGGTCACTTCTGCCTCCGCATCTGCCGGGAAAACATAGTCTGCGCTCAGACCCGGAATCATGCGGACGTCTACATCAACCTTATAATCTT
>CAOKHR010000100.1 GCA_948468325.1 uncultured Lachnospiraceae bacterium
TAATTTTGTCTCTTCATCATCCCTTAAAACCCAGCCGTCTTCTTCCTTTACAAATGTCAGCGTTGAATCGTTCACCTGATAGGAAAAAGCCGTAATGTCTTCCTGCGTTTCCTTTGTCACATAAATTTTACCTGCTTCTGCTTCTTTATCTGCCTTTTCCTCCTGATTTTTATTATAAACATGCATTCCGGCATATGCCGCCGCAAAGACGGCAAGCAGCGCCAGAATGAAAATCATCTGTTTTTTTTGTTTTTTCATTCTGCATATCCTCCTAACGTTTTCTTCTCTTTGCCCAGATGATAATTCCCGCGGCAAGCAGCAGTACCGGAATTGCAATCATAACAGACAAGCCAATCGTTCTTCCCAAAAATGCCGTGACAACAAGTCTGGAAGTTTCGTAATTTTTTACAGGTATGACAATTGTCGTCATATCATCCGTATTCACAAAATTAGAGATAATATCCGCAAACATACCGGAATTGCTTCCTGACACCATTTGATCCGCACTGTCCGCAAGAATCTCCGGAGAGCCCAGAACAATAAGCCGTCCGTTTGTTTCTCCGTCCTTTCTCTTCTCTGCAGCAACAGCAATTGTAAAAGGCCCTTTTGTATCTCCATCTTCAAACGCATATGTCGTGGCATTGGCCGCATCCGTCTTTGCAACTGCCGCGTCAGAAGTTGTAAGAAACGGTGTATACGTTATTTCATCGCTGCTCTGGGGATAAGAAATTCCCTGAACATAAGGTGCAAAGATATAATTATTTCCCACGGAAGATGTATAGGAAGAAGATGCCGTTTCCGGCAGCAGATAAAACGGATTCTGATAATACCTGTCTGAATCTCCCTCTGCAATCAGCCCTTTCACCGGAGCCATTTCATATTCCGACAATACAGAATTAAAATTTTCCATTTTTTCGTCTGCCTGATAATTCAGTGTCAAAAGAACATTTCCTCCGCTCTTCATATAATCTTTCACTTTGTCCGCATCATCTTTCGAAAAATCAGAGACTGCTCCGTTAATAATAAGCGCCTGTGCATCCTCCGGCACATGATCCGTCTCCAGAAGATTTAAAGACTGCAGAGATATATTTGCCTTTTCCAGTACCTTGGCGAAATTTCCGGAAATCTCTGTTTCTCCATGCCCGCTCAGCTGGTAAACAACCGGCATATGATCATTTGTCACATACTGCAGAGCGCTTGTAATCTGTCCCTCTCCGTCATACCCTGTGATCTGCTGGGAATAAGTATTGTAATCAATCTCTGTTTCAAACAGCTCATTGTAATCAATCACTTTATGAACTTCCCCACAAACTAAAATCAAACTGCCCATGGAAATATTTTCCTGCGTATACTGCTGATAAAAGCTGGGATTTACTGTCGGATCTTTATACTCAATTTTTATATGGGATGACGAATCCCCATATCGTTTTAATGTTTCTTCTACGGTGGTATCCGTATTTCCTTCTGCCGCAATCACGTAAATCGTCACATCTTTTTCCAAATTCTTTAAAAACTCTTTCGTATCTTCTGTCAGAGAATATAATTTGGCAGAAGTGACATCAATTTCCATAAATGTACTTGGCAGCTCCGATGCGAAAAGATTTACAAACACGGCAAGCGCAATTGCAATTGCCGATAATCCGGCAGAAAAAACACCGAATTTTAATTTTTTTGCACTGACGGCAAACCTGCGCTTTTGTATGGACTGTACGGTTAAAAACAAAAACAGGGCTGTCACTGTCAGATAATAGACTGTTCCTGTCAGAGAAAAACATCCGTCCAGAAAAGAATCCAGCGGCGTAACAAGGTCATAGCAGTTTAAAATCTTTGTCAGGACGTTTCCGGAAGAAGAAAACATTCCCGTTACACTGCTCATCATAAAGCCTATAAATAAAAACAGAAATGTCAGTACGGCAGAAATTACCTGGCTTTCCGTCAGGGAAGAAACAAACAGGCCAATTGCAATACATAAAAGGCCGTAAATCCAGAACCCGAAAACAGCCGCGCAGCTTTCTGCCAGAGGAACTGACCCAAATGCCATTAACAGAAACGGCGTTGCCGCAACAAAAAGCATTGCAATCGTATGTACTGCCGCCATAGCAAGATATTTTGCCAGTACGATTTTTCCCACAGACACCGGAGCCGTCAGAATCAGCTGGTCTGTTTTGCTCTTCTTTTCTTCTGCAAGGCTGCGCATTGTAAGCACCGGTACCGTAATTAAAAGCAGAAATGTAATGGCATTTAGAGAATAAGAAATTTTTGCATAACCCAGGCTTAAGTTATATGCAAAAAAGTAAAGTCCGTAAAGCGCCAGTGATGCCGCAATATAAAGCCAGCCGATAATATTCTGGAAGTAAGATTTAAATTCTCTTTTTAATATGGCTTTCACAGAGTCATCTCTCCTTTCTGGTTCGTAAGTTCAAGAAATATATCTTCTAACGTTTTTCCGGCAGACGTCACTTCAAGAACCGGAACCTCCTCCTGCACAAGCTCCCGTATCACTTTGTTCCGTATATCCGCGCCCTCTGCCAGCGAAAGTATCAATTCTGACGTATTCTCTTCACTTCCCGGATGAAGCTTTATTTCTACAATATCTTCGCAGGAAGCAAACATCTCCTCCGCGGCTTTTCCGTCTCCCTGCAGCAGAATTTTCAGCTCTCTTTTTCCGTGCTCCACCTGTTTTAAAAGATTCTCTGTTGTATCATCCGCCACCAGTTTTCCATCCGACAGAATATAAATATAATCACAGACTTCCCGCACTTCAGAAAGAATATGAGAACTTAAAATTACCGTATGTTCTTCCCCCAGTTTTTTAATCAGTTCCCGAATTTCAATAATCTGTGCGGGATCGAGGCCCACTGTAGGCTCGTCTAAAATAATAACTTCCGGATACCCGAGAACTGCCTGCGCGAGTCCGACCCTCTGCCTGTAGCCTTTGGACAGATTTCGAATCAGACGGTCTTTTTTTTCGGAAATCATTGTAAGCTCCATCGCTTCTTTCACGGCTTCTAAACGCAGCTGTTTCGGAACCTTCATCTCCGCTGCAAAATTTAAATACTCCTCTGCCGTCATATCCATATAAAGCGGAGGTATTTCCGGCAAATATCCGATACACCTTTTCGCTTCTTCCGGTTCCTTTAAAATGTCATGCCCGTTAATCTTTACCTCTCCGGATGTCGCGCCCAGATAACCGGTAATGATATTCATTGTCGTAGATTTTCCGGCTCCGTTGGGGCCTAAGAATCCGTAAATTCTGCCCGGATCCACTGTCAGATTTAAATCATCCACTGCCGTATGGCTGCCGTATTTTTTTACCAGATGAGAAATTTCAATCACGTATTTCTTCCTCCTTCTACATAATTTAATCAGATTAGAGCGTGTTTGAAAACTGAATTTCCAAACACATTCCAGCCTATGCTTTGTTTGTGTCAAAAGAAGGGTATTTGTGTGAAAAGAATGTGAAAGCTTTGTTGTTTATATATGTACGATATGCTATAATAAAAAGACAAACAATAAGGGAGGGTATACAATGAAAAAAAGAACCTGGAAAACATTTCTTCTGGCAGCTTCTTGCGGTATCATACTTCATGCCGCCGATACATCCGCAGAAGATTCAAAAATCTTAAACGGAAACGGCGTACAGGCTGAATTCCGCGAAACAACAGGGGAAATTACTTTATACGGCTGTCAGGAAGACGGCACAACATTTCAGATGAGCCGGCCGTCCCATGTCAGTTACCCTGTAATAAACGGAACTGTCCTGTCGGACTTTACAGATTTCACCTGCCGGATAGAAGAAAATATCAATGGAACTGCCGGAACCGGAAACAGGATGACGATCACTTCCCATTCCGCAAGCACAGGACTTACACGCATCTGCAGACTGGAATCTGTAAATGATATTTCCGGACTTATCTATGTACAGACAAGCTACACCGCAGAAAAGGAAGACCAGACAATCGAAAATTTCACAGACTGTGAATTTTCCCTTTACGAACCGGAACAGACCGTCTGGAGCTATAACGGAGGCGGAGAAGGCCAGCAGAGTTTTTACGATACGCTGCAGAAAATTGATTTGACGGACAATACTGCTTTTTCAAGGGCTAACAGACAGGACGAAACATCTGTCGGCATCCCTGCGGCAGACATTTATTCCAAAAACGGCGGTATTACTGTCGGTGATGCTTCCGCTGCACGCCGTGAGCTGAAAACACCGGTGGAAGAAAAAAATCAGACCGTATATGCTTCTATCCAAAGACCTTCCGGAACAATCAAAACCGGAGAAACCGTTTATTCCGGAGAGGGATTTGTCCATGTACATACCGGCGATTACTACAACGGGCTTCGCGGTTATGCCGACGGCATGCAAAAAATTGGATTTAAAACATTAAGTAAAGAAGAAATTCCCGAAAGCAGCTACGACCTTCGCTGGGAAAGCTGGGGATGGGAATTTGACTGGACTTTAGATCTGATTCTCGGAAAATTAGATGAACTTAAGGAGCTTGGAATCAAACAGGTGACACTGGATGACGGATGGTATATCAATGCCGGAGAATGGGATTTAAACAGAGAGAAGCTTCCAAACGGCGATGCAGATATGAAGCGTCTGACAGATGAAATCCATAAAAGAGGCATGACGGCGCTTCTCTGGTGGCGTCCGTGTGACGGAGGCAGGGAAGCAAGCAGTCTGTACAAAGAGCATCCGGAATATTTCGTAAAAAACGAAAACGGAACCATAGGAAAGCTTGCCGGTCCCGGTGCAAAAGACAGCTTCAACGGATCAACTGGCTATGCTCTCTGTCCTGTATCCGAAGGCGCAGTCAAAGCACAGGTTGATTTTGTAAAAAAAGCAATAAATGAGTGGGGTTTTGATGGATTAAAAAGCGACTATGTCTGGAGTATTCCAAAATGCTACAATCCGGAGCACAAACACAAAAGACCGGAAGAATCTACGGAACAGCAGGCTGTTTTTTACCGGGAAATCTACCGGGCCATGACAGAATGCAACAAAGACGCTTTCCATCTTCTGTGCAACTGCGGAACGCCTCAGGACTACTATTCCCTGCCTTATGTAACACAGATACCCACGGCTGACCCGACCAGTGTTGACCAGACGCGAAGAAGGGTAAAAGCATATAAAGCACTGTGCGGCGACTATTTTCCAATTACAACGGACCACAACGAAATCTGGTATCCGTCTGCAGTCGGAACCGGCGCAGTTTTAATTGAAAAAAGAAATATGACGGGCAGTGAACAGGCCGAATACGAAAAATGGCTTAAAATCGCCCAGAAAACAGAACTTCAAAAAGGAGAATTTATTGGAAATCTCTACAGCTACGGCTTTGATCCCTATGAAACATATGTCGTAAAAAAAGACGGCAAGATGTATTATGCCTTTTACCGGGACGGAAAAACATACAGCCCGCAGGGAAATCCCAAAGTAGAACTAAAAGGCTTAAATCCGGACAGGCTTTATCGTATCGTAGATTATGTCAATGACCAGGTAATTGCTACCAATGTACCGGGAAGCGAAGCAGTCTTTGACCATTCTTTTTCCAGTTACCTGCTGCTTTATGCCGAAGAGCTTTCCAGACCAGATTCCGTCAGAGAGGAAATAACGGCAGAAGAAACGGAGTCCGGCCTGACGTTTGAAGGCAGCTGGACTACAGACCAAAACAGCGGATTCTCCGGCGGCAGCTGCAAATATACGACAAATGAAAACGCATCTGTTACATTTACATTTCAGGGCAGCAGCATTGCCTGGTACGGACAAAAAGATACAAATTTCGGAATTGCCCAGGTATATATAGACGGTAACCCGGATCTTGAAGTTTCCTGCCGCGGCACGGCAGCATCCGGTGTAAAATTATATGAAAAAACCGGACTTTCTGACAGCACTCATACCATAAAAATTGTGTGCAAATCTCCGGTAATTGATGTTGACCGTTTTGTATACACAAAGCAGATCGCCGGCAGCATTTCTTCCACAGAGTCTGTCTCACAGTTCACTTCTTCCTATAAAGAAGACGTTTTTGCGCAGGGAACAGGCTGGGAAGATTTTACAAAGGCAAAAAACGCGCTGGACAGGCTGATTGCAGAAGGAAATGCAGATGCAGACGAACTTGCCCGGGCAGAAGATGCATTTTTCCAGGCATTGTTTGAACTGCGAAAACCGATACAAAAAGATTTGCTCGAATCTCCTGCTCCTGTTTTAGACGATGTTGAAACAGACCAGAGAGATACCGGCATCTTATACCGTACACTGATTTATACCGAAAATCTGGATATGTCAGACACCATTCCCGCGGTGCGCACACTTTATCAGAAAGCGCTTGCAAATGCCTGGCAGGTATTTAGAAATTCCGCGTCAGATCAAAATGAGATTAACCGGGCCTGGACAGAGCTTTTAGACAAAATACAGTATGCCGGATATATTGCAGGAGATAAATCAGACCTGCAGGCCGCTTTTGCAGACTGCCAAAAAATAAATTTATATCACTGTACAAATCCGCAGGCTTTCACAGAAGCATTAAAAGAAGCGGAAATCATTTTAAATGATGAAAACGCCACCGAACTTGAAATTAATCAGATTCTGCAAAAGCTGCTGGCTGCAAAAAATAATCTGGATATGGTAATTGCGGAAGAATTTCCTCCTATGGCCGTGAAAAACATAACAGCAGCGCCCGGAAATAAAACACTTAAAATCACCTGGGAACAGCAGCCGGACGCATCCTCCTATACGGTTTACATTCAAAAAGGAAAGACCTGGGAGGCTGCCGGTACAACAGAAAGCAGCACGCTGACGATAAAAAAATTAAAAGCCGCCACAAAATATCAGATTAAAGTGACAGCATCCAACAGAATAGGAAGAAGTCTGGATTCCGAAATTCTCTATACCGCAACAAAACCATCCAAACCAAAGGTGAAAAAGGTGCAGAATTATAAAGAGACAGGCTTAAAAATCACATGTAAAAAGAACGGAGAAACAGGATTTGAAGTCTGGGTAAAGACAGGAAAGAAAGCTTATAAAAAAGCTGCCACAGGTTCCAAAACAGTCACTTTGAAAAAAGGCATACGAACCAATCAAAAAGTTTCCGTAAAAATCCGCGGATACGTAAAAAATAAAAGCACGAAAGTTTACGGAGCATTCCGCAATATAAAATTCAAATAATACCGGTGCAAAACATGTTAAAGAAAAGGTCCGCCGCAAAATGCGGCAGACCTTTTCATATTTATTCTTTAACGATAGATTATATCATCTCTTCCCGGCCCGTTTGAAACCATTGTAATCGGATAACCAATCTCTTTTTCCACAAACTCGATATAGCGTCTGCAGTTTTCGGGAAGATCTTCATAATTCCGGATTCCGCGAATATCTGCCTGCCATCCGGGAAGCGTCTTTAACACCGGCTTTGCGCGCTCCAGCCTTCCTGTCGTTGGAAAATCTGTCGTCACTTCGCCATCTATCTCATAACCAACACAGACCGGAATCTCTTCCAAATATCCCAAAACGTCAAGTACTGTAAATGCCACATCCGTCGTTCCCTGCAGCCTGCACCCGTATTTACTGGCCACACAGTCAAACCATCCCATACGCCTTGGCCGTCCGGTTGTTGCTCCGTACTCTCCGCCGTCACCGCCGCGCCGTCTCAATTCATCTGCTTCTTCCCCAAAAATTTCGCTGACAAAAGCGCCCGCGCCAACTGCGGAAGAATATGCCTTGCATACGGTAATTACTTTTTTAATCTCATACGGCGGAATTCCTGCCCCGATCGCTCCATAAGCAGCCAGCGTCGAAGAAGACGTAACCATTGGATAAATACCGTGGTCCGGATCTTTTAATGTCCCAAGCTGACCCTCTAAAAGAATATTTTTTCCTTCTTTAACTGCCTGGTCCAGATAAAGCGATACATCACAGACATAAGGCTGTATCATGTCTCTGTATTCTTTCATTGTCTGAAACAATTCTTCCGCATCCAATAACGGTTTGTGATACAAATGCTCAAGCAAAATATTTTTCGTCTCACACACGCGCTTTAATTTTTCCTTTAAAGCTTCTTCTTCAAATAATTCACTGACCTGGAACCCGATTTTTGCATATTTATCTGAATAAAATGGTGCAATT
>CAOKHR010000101.1 GCA_948468325.1 uncultured Lachnospiraceae bacterium
CGGGCAGAAGCAGAAATGACCAGGTAGCGCTTGATATGAAGCTTTATACAAGAGAGGAAATAAAACAGACGGATGCTTTGTTAAAAGCTTTGTTAGAGACCATATTAAAAATCATGGAGGAACATACAGAGACGATTATGCCGGGATTTACCCATTTGCAAAAAGCGCAGCCGATTACGCTGTCACACCATATGGGCGCATATTTTGAGATGTTCAGGCGTGACAGGCTAAGACTGGCGGATATTTATGAAAGGATGAATTACTGTCCGCTGGGGTCCGGAGCGCTGGCCGGCACAACGTATCCGCTGGACAGGGAGTATACGGCAGAACTGCTTGGTTTTTACGGACCGACGTTAAACAGTATGGACGGTGTTTCGGACAGGGATTATCTGATTGAATTTTTGTCTGCGCTTTCTATTATTATGATGCATTTGAGCCGTTTTTCAGAAGAAGTAATCATCTGGAATTCCAATGAATATCAGTTTGTGGAAATTGATGATGCTTACAGCACAGGGAGCAGTATCATGCCGCAGAAGAAGAATCCTGATATTGCGGAACTGGTAAGGGGAAAAACAGGAAGAGTGTACGGTGCGCTGATGTCTCTGCTTACAACGATGAAAGGCATTCCGCTTGCATATAATAAGGATATGCAGGAAGATAAAGAACTGGCATTTGATGCGATGGATACGGCAAAAGGGTGTCTTGCACTGTTTCAGGGCATGCTTTCTACTATGAAATTTTGTAAAGACGTGATGTATCAAAGCGCGAGCCATGGTTTTACAAATGCGACAGACGCTGCGGATTATCTGGTCAATCATGGGGTGCCGTTCCGTGATGCGCACGGAATTATCGGACGGATTGTGCTCTTTTGTATTGAGAAAGGAATCGCGATTGACGATATGAGTCTTGAAGAATGGAAGATGTTTTCGGAAGTTTTTGAGGAGGATATTTACGAAGCAGTTTCCATGGAAACATGTGTCAATAAGCGTCTTACAACCGGAGCTCCGGGGAAAGCAGCGATGGAGCGCGTAATAGAAGAGGAAAGAAAATATTTAGAAAATTATCCGGTCATCGGTACAAATAAATAAAAACTACTAAGAAAGATGAGGAGAAAGAAATGAATAAAAAATTAAAAGCAGGTATTTTAGGCGGAACAGGCATGGTAGGACAGAGATTTATTTCTCTTTTGGAAAATCATCCATGGTTTGAGGTGACAACGATTGCAGCCAGCGCAAGAAGCGCAGGAAAGACTTATGAAGAAGCAGTCGGCGGACGCTGGAAAATGGATACGCCAATGCCTGAGGCCGTAAAAAAGATTGTGGTAAAAAATGTCAATGAAGTGGAGGAGGCAGCGGCTTCTGTTGATTTTGTATTTTCTGCCGTAGATATGACAAAGGAAGAAATCCGTAAAATTGAAGAGGATTATGCCAAAACAGAAACGCCTGTCGTTTCGAATAACAGCGCGCACCGCTGGACGCCGGATGTGCCGATGGTCATACCGGAGATTAATCCGGAGCATATGAAAGTCATTGATTTTCAGAAAAAGCGTTTGGGAACCAGGAGAGGATTTGTTGCAGTCAAACCGAATTGTTCCATTCAAAGTTATGCGCCTGTGTTAACTGCATGGAAGGAATTTGAACCTTACGAGGTTGTTGCCACAACGTATCAGGCGATTTCCGGTGCAGGCAAAACATTTAAGGAGTGGCCGGAAATGGAAAGAAACATCATTCCGTATATCGGCGGAGAAGAAGAAAAAAGTGAAAAAGAGCCTCTGCGTATCTGGGGCGAAATCAAAGACGGCGTAATTGTTCCGGCGGAAAGTCCGGTGATTACCTGTCAGTGCATCCGTGTGCCGGTATTAAACGGACATACGGCTGCTGTGTTTGTAAAATTCAAAAAGAATCCGACGAAAGAACAGCTGATAGAAGCGCTGGTAAGTTATAAAGGAGAGCCTCAGAGGTTAAACCTTCCGAGCGCTCCCAAACAGTTTATACAGTATTTGGAAGAAGATAACAGGCCGCAGGTTGCGCTTGACGTGGATTATGAAAACGGCATGGGTATTTCCGTAGGAAGGCTTCGGGAAGATACGGTATATGATTTTAAATTTGTAGGACTTTCCCACAATACAGTACGCGGAGCTGCCGGAGGAGCAGTACTTTGTGCAGAATTGCTGAAAGCACAGGGGTATATAGCGGCAAAATAAAAAATGTGTTGCCAATATATGCCGTAAAGGATATAATTTAAATATGTAATTGAATAAAGGACAGGTGAAAACACCGGGAGGGTATCATGATTAAAAGCATGACGGGGTTTGGCCGCTGTGAGATTACGGAGCATGAGCGCAAGTTCACAGTGGAATTAAAATCCGTAAATCATCGGTATTTAGATGTCAGTATTAAGATGCCTAAGAAGTTTGGTTTTTTTGAAAGCAGCATCCGTACTTTGCTGAAAGAATATATTCAGCGCGGAAAAGTAGATGTTTTTATTACTTATGAGGATTATACCGAAGAAAATTTTGCACTAAAATACAATGAGGATGTAGCAGCAGCCTATTTGAAATATTTAAAGCAGATGGCAGAGACATTCGGCCTGGAGAACGATGTACGTGTCAGTACGCTGTCGAAATATCAGGAAGTTTTTACGATGGAAGAGCAGAATGTGGATGAAAAAGAGCTCTGGACCATTTTGGAGAAAGCTCTAAGAGGCGCCTGCGAACAGTTTGTGGAGAGCAGAATCGGAGAGGGAGAGCGTCTGGCAGCAGATTTGACAGGCAAATTAAATACAATGCTCGGCTATGTGGATTTTATCGAGGAGAGATCTCCTGTAATCCTTTTGGAATACCGGAAGCGTCTGGAAGAAAAAGTGCAGGAGCTTTTGGACAATAAACAGATTGACGAGAGCAGGATTGCCGCGGAAGTTGTCCTTTTTGCAGATAAAATATGTGTAGATGAAGAAACGGTCCGTCTCCGCAGCCATGTGGAATCTACGATGAAGGCATTGAAAGACGGCGGCAGTATCGGCAGAAAACTGGATTTTATTGCGCAGGAAATGAACCGGGAGGCAAATACGATATTATCCAAAACTACAGATCTTGAGATTTCAAATACCGGTATCAATTTAAAAACCGATATAGAAAAAGTAAGAGAGCAGATTCAGAATATAGAATAGGGAAAAGTTATGACAGATCTTATGAATATTGGGTTTGGCAATCTGGTAAATACAGATAAAATCGCCGCAATTGTGACGCCGGATTCTGCGCCTGCAAAGCGGCTGGTGCAGAGAGCCAGACAGGAAGAACGTGTCATAGATGCGACACAGGGCAGAAAGACAAGGAGCATTATTATTTTAGAGCATGACAGAATAGTTTTATCTGCGCTTGGACCGGACACTTTAGCCGGACGTTTTCATGAACTGACAGGAATCAAAGAGGAAGATTAAATGAACAGAGGGCGAAGAGGAATTTTAGTTGTTCTTTCCGGATTTTCCGGGGCCGGAAAAGGGACGATTATAAAAGAGCTTTTAAACAGGTATGAATCATATTATGCGCTGTCAGTTTCTGCAACGACACGGGCAAAGCGTGCTTCGGAAGAAGACGGGCGGGAGTATTTTTTCAAAACAAAAGAAGAATTTGAAAAAATGATTGAAAATCATGAGCTGATAGAGTATGCTTTGTACGTTGAAAACTATTACGGCACGCCGAAAGCATATGTGGAGGAGCAGTTGGCGGCAGGCAGAGATGTCATTCTTGAAATTGAAATCCAGGGCGCATTAAAAATAAAAGAAATGTTTCCTGATACGCTTTTGCTGTTTGTCACTCCCAAAGATGCCGTGACATTAAAAGAGCGGCTGACAACCCGGGGTACGGAAGAGGCAGATGTGATTGATGCAAGACTTTTCAGGGCTTCGGAAGAAATTTTGGGGATTGAGGCTTATGATTATCTGATTATTAATGATGAGCTTTCGGAATGTGTAGATGAAATGCATTCACTGATTCAAAATGAGCACAGGAGAGTTTCCAGAAATGAGGAATTTATCAACAGAATGAAAGAGGAACTGAAAAGTTTCTCGAAAGGAGAATAGAAATATGATACATCCATCTTATGTAGAATTAATGAAAGTTGTAAATCATGATGTTTCCATCGGGGAAGAGCCTGTAGTAAACAGTCGTTATTCGATTGTAATTGCCGCGGCAAAACGTGCGCGTCAGATTATCGGGGGAGCAGAACCCATGCTGCCGAACTCCCACGGGAAGAAGCCGTTATCTATTGCAATTGACGAGCTGTATGTCGGTGACGTGAAAATTTTGAGTGATGAGGAGTAGGTTTTTGGGCTGTACAAACGGAAAAGGGGGATGTGCAAAACGAGGGTTTTGGCATCCCTTTTATACCATAATATGAAGGAGATACATGAAGCTGCTTTTTATATCTTTAGGATGTGACAAAAATCTGGTGGATTCCGAGTATATGCTTGGAATGCTTGAAGCAGACGGCATAACAATTACAGATGATGAAAATGAAGCGGATATTATTGTAATCAATACCTGCTGCTTTATCGGGGATGCCAAAGAAGAAAGCATTCAGACAATACTTGAAATGTCAGAATATAAAGAAACAGGAAATTTAAAAGGATTGATCGTAACCGGCTGTCTTGCACAGAGGTATCGGGAAGAAATAAAAGAGGAAATACCGGAAGTAGATGCGGTAATCGGCACGAATTCTTACGACAGTATTGTAGAAGCCGTACATCATGCGGCCGCAGGAATCCGTTACGAAAATTTCAGAGAGTTAAAGGGTCTTCCGCCGCAGAAAGAAAAACGCCAGCTTACAACGGGAGGCCATTATGCGTATTTAAAAATTGCAGAAGGATGCAATAAGCACTGTACGTATTGTATCATTCCCAAAATCCGCGGCGGATACAGAAGCGTACCGATGGAAGATTTAATCGCACAGGCAGAAGATTTCGTTTCCCGTGGTGTAAAAGAGCTCATCTTAGTGGCTCAGGAGACGACGCTTTATGGCATGGATTTGTATGGCAAAAAGTCTCTGGGAAGGCTTCTGGATAAGTTAAATGAAATAAGCGGGCTTCGCTGGATTCGGCTCCTTTACTGCTACCCGGAAGAAATTGACGATGATTTTATTGACGCTGTGCTGCGCAATGATAAAGTATGCCATTATCTGGATATGCCGGTTCAGCATGCTTCTGACGGAATTTTAAAACGGATGGGGCGGAGAACAGACAAAGATGCAATTGTCGGCATTGTAAAAAAATTAAGAAACAGGATTCCCGATATTTGCATCCGGACGACGGTTATCTGCGGATTTCCGGGGGAAACAGAAGACATGCACGAAGAACTGATGCAGTTTGTCAATGATATGGAGTTTGACCGGCTGGGGGTATTTACTTATTCGCCGGAAGAAGGAACACCTGCAGAAGCTTATCCGGACCAGATAGAGGAAGAAACAAAACTCTGCCGGAAAGAAGATGTGATGGAGCTGCAGCAGGAAATATCTTTTGATAAAAACGAACATTTAAATGGAACAGAGTTTCTCGTTTTTATTGAAGGAAAAGTAGCGGATGAAAATGTCTATATCGGACGTACTTACCGCGATGCGCCGGATGTAGACGGCTATGTGTTTATCAATACGGATGAGACTTTGATGACGGGCGATTTTGCAAAGGTAAAGATAACCGGAGCGTATGAATATGATTTAACAGGAGAGATAGTAAAATGAATTTGCCTAACAAACTGACAATTTTTCGTGTAATATTAATTCCATTCTTCGTATTCTTTTTGATGTATCCGGCGTTTGAAGATTATGGAAAATATATTGCGGCCGCAGTTTTTATTGCGGCAAGCCTTACTGATTTTGCGGATGGAAAAATTGCGCGCAAATACAATATGGTAACAAATTTCGGAAAATTCATGGACCCGCTTGCGGACAAACTTTTGGTGTGTTCTGCGATGATCTGCCTGACCGAGATGAAAAAGCTTGCTTCATGGATTGTGATTGTGATTATCAGCAGAGAATTTATCATCAGCGGATTCCGTCTTGTGGCATCCGACAACGGCGTTGTGATTGCGGCAAGCTATTGGGGAAAATTCAAAACAACCTTCCAAATGCTGATGATTATTGTTTTAGTACTGGATATGGACTGGCCGTATTATGATATATTAGGACAGGCACTTACTTATATTGCACTCGTTCTTACAATTATTTCTCTGATTGATTATATTGTGAAAAATAAAGAGGTGTTAAAGGAGTAGAACCAGATGGAAAAAGAAGTTGCAGAGCTTTTGCAGAAATTTAATCTGACGATAACAACGGCAGAGTCGTGTACCGGAGGGCTGATTGCAGCCACACTTGTCAATGTGCCGGGGATTTCCGGTCAGTTTCAGGAGGGCTATATTACGTATTCGAATGTGGCGAAGGAGAAGCTGCTTAAAGTTTCCCACAAGACACTGGAATGTTTTGGAGCGGTCAGCAGCCAGACGGCAGAAGAGATGGCCCGCGGAGCGAGAAAAGCCGCAGATGCAGATATAGCGATTGTTTCGACGGGAATTGCAGGTCCGGACGGAGGAACAAAAGAAAAACCGGCGGGACTGGTATATCTGGGATGTGCTTATCGGGATGAGGTCAAAGTGGAACGTCATATTTTTACCGGTGACAGGCAGAATGTGCGGACGGAATCTGTAAGAGCGGCGCTTGCACTTGTTGTGCGGATGATAAAGCAATACGCCGGTGAAGGAGATGCTTATGAGAATTATTGCGGGGAGTAAACGGAGGCTGCGCCTGAAAACTCTGGAGGGAAAAGATGTACGTCCGACAACGGACAGAATAAAAGAGACGTTGTTTAATATACTGCAGCCGGAAATCCCCGGATGCTATTTTCTGGATTTATTTGCGGGAAGCGGCCAGATTGGATTGGAAGCAGTCAGCCGCGGTGCACGGTATGCCGTATTTGTGGAGCATGCAAAGAAAGCAGCCGACTGCATCAGAGAAAATATAGCTTCTACAAAATCAGAAAAAGAAACGTATCTTTACCAGATGGATGTCATGTCAGCCATTGGTTCCATGGAAGGGAAATATCAGTTTGATCTCATATTTATGGATCCTCCCTACGGAAAATTTCTGGAAAAAGAAGCGCTTGCATCTCTGGAAAGCTCTTCTTTATTGAAAAAAGATACGCTGATTATTGTAGAAGCAGATCTTAGTACCGATTTTTCCTATCTGGATGAAATGGGTTATGAGGTGATCAGAGAGAAAAAATATAAAACAAATGTCCATATATTTATGAAAAAAGTATAATTGGAGGACTTATGAGACGAGCGATTTATCCAGGAAGCTTCGATCCCGTTACGTTTGGCCATCAGGATATTATAGAACGTTCTTCGGCCATTTTTGATGAACTGATTGTGGGAGTATTGAACAACAGTGCGAAAAATTCATTGTTTTCTTTGAATGAACGTGTTAGTATGTTAAGAGAGCTGACAAAAGATATTTCAAATGTAAAAGTAGATTCTTTTGACGGGCTTTTAGTAGATTATATGAAAAAAAGCGGTGCTACGATTATTGTGAGAGGCTTAAGGGCCGTTACTGATTTTGAATATGAGCTTCAGATTGCGCAGACAAATCATGTGGAGAATCCGGAAGTAGAGACTGTATTTCTGACTACGAATCTGAAGTATTCTTATCTTAGTTCTTCTGTGGTGCGGGAATTTGCCGCTTACGGAGGTGACATCTCCAAGTTTGTCCCAGCACAGTTTGTTAACAGGATTTACGATAAATTTAATAAAAAAAATTAAGGAGTGTCGGCGATGAATAGCAGAATGGAGCAGATTATTGAAGAAATTGAAGAATACATAGAAGGCTGTAAAGTCCAGCGGTTATCAAATGGTTCAAAAATTATTGTAGATAAAGAGACAATAGCAGAACTGCTTACAGAGCTGCGTTTAAAAACACCGGAAGAAATTAAGCGTTATCAGAAAATTATCAGCAATAAAGAAGCGATTATGGCGGATGCCAAGTCAAAGGCAGATGCGATTATTGCACAGGCACAGATTCAGACAAATGAACTGGTCAGTGAACACGAAATTATGCAGCAGGCATATGCGCAGG
>CAOKHR010000102.1 GCA_948468325.1 uncultured Lachnospiraceae bacterium
GGGAATGAAATTTATTTTCCCGATAGCGCTGCCGTTTTTGATTGCTCTGATACTGGCGAGACTTTTATATCCGCTTGCAAAAATGATGGAAAAAAAGGCCGGATTTCGCAAAGAAACGTCGCGTCTGGCTGCATACGGAATATTTCTCCTCGGCGTCGGACTGATTGCGGCGGGACTTTTATATTTCTGTTACTGCATGGGAAGCAAATGCATTGACAATATGGATTATTTTATGGAAAGCGCAGACAGTATATTTTGCAGCTGCTGTGATAAATTGGAAGAAATATCGGGAATCCGCACGGAAGAGATTCAGAAAACGATGCAAAACGAGGTGTCTTCGCTTACAGAAAGCGCCGTGGAATATTCCAAGGATGCCGGCTGGTATATGGTGGGGCTGCTGGCAAAAATATTTGTGACATTTATCGCAGTATTTCTTGTTTTGAATGACTATGAAAAAATAACGGGAGGCATCAAAAAGACACAGGCGGGAAAATATGTCATCCGTATGTTCGGAGGAATAAAAACAGCCTCCGGCGCTTATCTGAAAGCGCAGCTTTGCATTATGGGAATTATAACGGCAGTCTGTATTGCCGGATTGTTTTTATTGCAGATTCCGTATGCTTTCTGGATTGGCCTTGCCATTGGAATCTGTGACGCGCTTCCGATTCTGGGTACGGGGACAGTGCTTGTGCCATGGGCTCTGATTGAGCTGTTGTTAGGCGGTTATATAAATGCCGCAGGCCTTTTTATCATTTATATTATCTGTAGTTTTATCCGTCAGATTTTAGAGCCGCGGCTGGTCGGAAAAAGTCTGGGAGTTCCGCCGTTTACCGTACTGATCAGTATTTATGTCGGGATTCATGTATATGGAGGATCCGGCGTTTTGCTCGGCCCGATTTCAGCTCTGGTGATTTATGAAGTTTATAAGACTTTTTGACTTGACAAATTAAAATTCAGCAGTCCATAATAGTACTGCCAGAATATTAAGTATAGAAAGGAAATAAGCCATGGCTAAAGAGAAGAAATTGGTGGAAGCGATTACCTCCATGAATGAGGATTTCGCGCAATGGTATACGGATGTAGTAAAAAAAGCGGAATTAATCGACTATTCCTCTGTCAAAGGATGTATGATTATCAAACCGGACGGATACGCAATCTGGGAAAACATTCAGGCAGAGCTGGATCGGAGATTTAAAGAAACCGGAGTAGAGAATGTGTATATGCCGATGTTTATTCCGGAAAGCCTTTTAAATAAAGAAAAAGATCACGTAGAAGGATTTGCGCCGGAAGTGGCATGGGTGACGCATGGCGGAGAAAGTCAGCTGCAGGAGCGTCTCTGTGTTCGTCCTACTTCGGAAACGCTGTTCTGTGATTTTTATAAAAACCTGATTCAGTCATACAGAGATCTGCCGAAGCTGTATAATCAGTGGTGCTCTGTTGTCAGATGGGAAAAAGAGACGCGGCCGTTTCTGCGTTCCAGAGAATTTTTGTGGCAGGAGGGACATACGGCGCATGCTACGGCGGAAGAAGCGGAAGAACGGACGGTTCTGATGCTGCACGTCTATGCGGATTTTTGTGAAGAAGTACTTGCGATTCCTGTTGTCAGAGGCAGAAAAACCGAGAAAGAAAAGTTTGCCGGAGCAGAAGCAACTTATACAATTGAAGCGCTGATGCATGACGGCAAGGCGCTGCAGTCCGGCACCAGCCATAATTTCGGAGACGGTTTTGCAAAGGCTTTTGGCATTCAGTATACGGATAAAGACAATAAGCTGCAATATGTGCATCAAACTTCCTGGGGGATGACAACGCGTATGATTGGGGCAATTATCATGGTACACGGAGATGATTCCGGGCTGGTACTGCCGCCCCGGATTGCACCGGTACAGGCAATGGTAATTCCGATTCAGCAGCATAAAGAGGGTGTTTTGGATATTGCCTCCCAATTAAAAGAACGTTTGAAGTCATCCGGCGTCCGGGTAAAGCTTGATGATTCGGAAAAGAGTCCGGGATGGAAGTTTTCAGAACAGGAAATGCGGGGAATTCCCGTGCGGATTGAAATCGGCCCCAAAGATATAGAGGCAGGCCAGTGCGTACTGGTACGCCGTGATACAAGAGAAAAGACGGTTGTTTCACTGGATGAACTGGAGATAAAAACAAAAGAACTGCTGGAAGCGATACAGAAAGACATGTTTGTACGTGCAAAAGCACACAGGGACGCACATATATATGATGCGCATAATTACGAAGAATTTACGGAAACAATCCAGACAAAGCAGGGATTTATCCGCGGTATGTGGTGTGAAGACCAGGCCTGTGAGGACAAAATAAAAGAAGATTTTGCGGCAACGGCAAGATGCATGCCGTTTGACGACCAGGAGCAGATTGCCTCTGTCTGCGTATGCTGCGGCAGGCCGGCACATAAACTGGTATATTGGGGAAAAGCATATTAATGGATAAAAAGATCATTGTACTGCCGGATAAAGTCAGTTATATCATTGACATGCTGACGCGGGCAGGTTACGAGGCGTATGCGGTAGGCGGCTGCATACGCGACAGCATTATGGGAAGAAAGCCCAAAGACT
Organism: uncultured Lachnospiraceae bacterium; assembly: GCA_948468325.1. Taxonomy (GTDB): domain Bacteria; phylum Bacillota; class Clostridia; order Lachnospirales; family Lachnospiraceae; genus Roseburia_B. Next base: position 2,583 of record CAOKHR010000102.1, read on the forward strand.
GGGATATTACGACTTCTGCAAAACCGGCGGAAGTAAAAGCCGTTTTTCCAAATACAATCAATACGGGAGAAAAGCACGGAACAGTTACCGTAATGATTGGGCGTGAAGGTTTTGAAGTGACGACGTACCGGATTGACGGAGAGTACGAGGATTTAAGACATCCCAAAGAAGTCACTTTTACGCCGGATCTGCTGGAGGATCTGAAACGGCGGGATTTTACCATAAACGCTATGGCGTATAATACGGCAGACGGGCTGGTGGATGCATTTGACGGCACCGGAGATTTAGACCGCAAAATCATTCGCTGTGTGGGAGATGCCGGACAACGTTTTAAAGAAGATGCGCTTCGCATGATGCGGGCTGTACGGTTTGCTGCAGAACTCGGATTTTCTGTGGATGAAAATACGAAAGCCGCCATTTGCGCACAGTCAGCAGATTTGAAATATATCAGTGCGGAGAGGGTGCAGGCAGAGCTTGTTAAGATATTGACGTCTGACCATCCGGAAATGATGCGGATTCTTTATGAGACGGGAATTACCGCAGCCGTTCTGCCGGAATTTGACGCTATGATGCAGACAGAGCAGAAGCATCCCCATCATATCTATACGGTGGGCGAGCATACGATTGCGGCATTAAAGCATATCCGAAACGATAAAATGCTTCGCATAACAATGCTGTTTCATGATGTGGCAAAGCCGCTGTGCCGGACAACGGGCAAAGACGGCTTCCATCATTTTTATAACCACCCCGGGATTGGCAGCAGGCTTACAAAAGAAATTCTCCGCAGGCTGAAGTTTGACAATGATACGATTCAAACCGTATGCAGGCTGATTGCGGGGCATGATGAGAATCCGCTTCTTACAGAAAAAAGCGTCCGGCGTGCAATGGTTCGCATCGGATTAGAAGCGTACCCTGCAATTTTTGAGGTAAAAAAAGCAGATGTGCTGGCGCAGAGTGAGTATATGCGCAGCGAAAAACTGGAATACTTAAAGGAATATGAAGCATGTTATCTGCGGATTATAGAAAAAGGACAGTGTCTGTCATTAAAAGATCTTGCAGTTACAGGCAATGATTTGATTGCATTGGGGATAAGCCCCGGCCCGTATCTGGGAAAAGTTTTGTCGGATCTTTTGGAAATCGTTTTAGATGATCCCAAAAAAAATACAAAAGAAGAACTTTTAGAAAGAGCCAGAGCCTTTTGAGAATAAATTGATAAGCCTTTTCATATGTTTAAATACACGGAATGTACGGAAATTGTAGACGAAGTGGAAAAGAATCATATGGAGGGGTTTTTGTGTATAATCGGGAAGAAGAAATTCTGGAACAGTATGAAGTGGAAGTAAGAAGTACATCAAAAGGACGCGGAGCCCTGAACTGTGATACAGATCAAGGGATTATGCTGTTAAAAGAATTTCGGGGTTCAAAAGAACGGGCAGCTTTTTTGCACGATATATTAGAATTTTTGTCAAAAGAAGGATTTGCGGCGGAAACAATTGTGCTTTCGAAAGAAGGTGAAATTCTTACAGAGGATGAGATAAACGGCATTTCTTATTTATTAAAGAACTGGTACACAGGAAGAGAATGCGACGTGAAAAGCAGAGATGATATTTTAGCAGCCGTTAAAAAGTTAGCGGTTTTTCACAGTTTGACGAAAAACTATAAAAAAGAAATTCCGGAGTTTTTAAAGACGGATAAGAATGGTCTTTTGAATGAATATGAAAGACATAACCGGGAATTAAACAAGGTTAAGAATTATATCCGAAATAAAAATAAAAAAAATGAGTTTGAAATGCTTTTTATGAAAGAATATGAAAATTATAAAAACCAGGCTTTTGAAGTGACGAACCAGTTAAGGCAGCAGATGGAGGAGATGGAGCAGGCGTTAAGCGATAAAATGTGGGGTCTGTGCCACGGGGATTATAACCAGCACAATGTGGTATTATCCCAGGGGGAATGGGTTCTTTTGAATTTTGAACAGATGTCCTATGATGTTATGATTTTGGATCTTGCAAATTTTATTCGTAAAATCCTCGAAAAATATAATTGGAACACGGGACTGGGCATAGAAATGATTACAGCGTATGACAGCATCCGTAAACTGCTTCCGGAAGAGTTTAAGCAGTTATACATAAGGCTGGCTTATCCGCAGAAATACTGGAAAATTGCCAATCACTATTCCAGTTCAAGAAAATCCTGGATTTCCGGAAGGGATATTGAGAAATTAGAAAAAGTAATTGATCAGGAGCTGCAGAGAAAACAGTTTTTAAAAATGCTATTTTGTTTCACAAGCTGAGAAGTTTGTGGTATACTTTATGAGACTACCCCGAAAGGGTGTGTCATGCTGGGATGCCCGCAGGGGATACGCAAATATAGATTTTGTTTGAATGGAGAAAGGCTATGAAAATACAAAAGAATTATTTTTTCATATTTATACTGACAGCGTTGGCTCTTACGTTATGTGCCTGCGGGAAACGTTCTTCCGGAAGCGGCATTGTCCAATACAGAATGGGCAGCGGCAGCAGGCAGCAGGAAAAGAGTGAAGAGATACAGCAGACAGACGGCGGGACAGAAGAAGTAATTTCGGATACGGATTTGTATATTGTTACGAAGATTGATGCGCAGCAGAAGCTGGCGGATTTTAAAAAGGTAAACGGCGGCAGGCAGCTGCAGTATGCCTATGATACAGGGACGCGTTTTTTGGATAAATACAGCAATACAAGGGCGGTTACTTCGTTTCTTCCCGGAGATGTCGTGGAGATTGAAGTATCAAAAAGCAGTCAGCGGCTTGTCAGGGTTCAGATGTCGTCTCAGGTATGGGTATATGACGATATTGTGAATTATTCCATAGATGAAAGCATTCATGCTTTTATTATCGGCCAGACAAAATATTCTTATGATTCTGAACTGGACATTTTTTCAGGAGAAGGCAAAACGAATTTTGAGGGGCTTAGTTCTTCGGATGTGCTGCGTGCCGTCGGGATGGATAAGCAGTTGATTTCACTGGCAGTTACAAAAGGGCACGGATACCTTGCACTGGCGAATACTAAATTATTCGAAGGCAGCTTTATCTGTATTGGAGACAGGATTTTTGAAGAAGTGACGGAGAATATGCAGATTGAAGTGCCGGAAGGCAGTTATCTGGTGACAGTTGCCAACGAGGGCTATGGCGGAAGCAGGGAAGTTGCGATCGAGAGAGATCAGACAACAAGCCTGAATCTGGATGAATTAAAGGGAGAAGGCCCCAAAATCTGTAAAGTTACTTTTGATGTGGGAGTGGAAGGCGCAATTCTCTGGATTGACGGAAGAAAAGCAGATTATTCCGCGCCGCTGGAGATTCCGTACGGTGTCCATACCATTGCCGTAGAAGCAGAGGGATACGATGCAATTACCAGAAAGCTTGTGGTAAATTCCAAAGAGGCTGAGATTGAGATTGCGCTTAATGCGGAATCGAAAGATAAAGAAGAAAAAGATTCAAACAGCAGCAGTCAGAATATAAATAACAACAATAACAATAATAACAATAACAGCAATAATAATAACAACAATAATAATAACAATAATAACGGCAGCAGCGGAAATACAAATGACAATTCGGCACAGACAGACTATCTGACGACATTGTATAATCTGCTTACATCAGTTAATAATGCGAATAACAATACAAACAATAACAATAATAACAACTCAAATTCAGGCGACAGCTATGATGATTTGAGAGATCAATAAAACAAGGGAGGAAAGATATGAATTACAAAGAGATTTATGAAGATTGGATTTCAAATCCGTATTTTGATGAGAAGACAAAAGCAGAACTAAAGGGAATTGCAGACAATGAAAAAGAAATTGAGGACAGGTTTTATATGGAGCTGGAATTTGGTACGGCAGGCCTGCGGGGAGTAATTGGCGCGGGAACAAACCGTATGAATATTTATACTGTCCGAAAAGCCACACAGGGGCTTGCGAATTATATCAAAAAAGTGGGCGCCGCAGACAAAGGCGTGGCAATTGCGTATGATTCCAGAAGAATGTCCCCGGAATTTGCAGATGAAGCTGCCCTGTGCCTGGCTGCAAACGGAATTAAGGCATATGTTTTTGAGTCTCTGCGTCCGACGCCGGAGTTATCTTATGCAGTCCGTAAATTAAACTGTACGGCGGGCATCAACGTAACAGCCAGCCATAATCCGGCGGAATACAATGGTTATAAAGTATACTGGGAAGACGGAGCGCAGATTACGCCGCCGCATGATACAGGCATTATGGCGGAAGTAAAAGCCGTAACAGATTACAATACGGTACTGACAATGGAAAAATCTAAGGCTGTGGAACAGGGGCTTTATATAACAATCGGAGAAGAAACAGACCGTTCTTATATGGAGGAGATTAAGAAGCTTGTCATTCATCAGGATGCAATCAATGCAGTCAGAGACGAGCTTAAAATTGTTTATACTCCGCTGCATGGAACCGGCAACATTCCGGTTCGTACTATTTTAAAAGAACTGGGCTTTCAAAATGTTTTTGTAGTAAAAGAGCAGGAAGCGCCGGACGGAAACTTCCCAACGGTAGATTATCCGAATCCGGAATCGCCTGCGGCTTATGAACTTGCCCTTGCACTTGCAAAAAAAGAAGATGCGGATCTCGTACTTGCAACGGATCCGGATGCAGACCGTCTCGGCGTATATGTGAAAGACAGCAGGACAGGAGAGTATCATATGCTGACCGGAAATATGTCAGGCTGTCTGATTGGCGATTATATTATAGGACAGACGAAAGCAGTAAAAGGAAGCCTGCCGGAAGACGGAGTATTTATCCGCTCTATTGTGACAACAAATCTGGCAGACGCGATTGCAGAATATTACGGGGTAAAATTAATTGAAGTTCTAACAGGGTTTAAGTTTATCGGACAGAAAATACTGGAATTTGAACATACAAACGAAGGGACGTATCTGTTCGGCATGGAAGAGAGTTATGGATGTCTGCCGGGCACTTATGCAAGAGACAAAGATGCCGTTGCTGCTACGATGTTTTTATGTGAAGCGGCCGCTTATTATAAAACAAAAGGCAGGACGCTCTGGGATGCTATGCTTGATATTTATGAGCGTCACGGATATTATCAGGATCATGTAGAGTCCATTACCTTAAAGGGAATCGAGGGACTGGAAAAGATCAAAGGCATACTTGAGACTTTGAGAAAAGAGCCTCCGGCATTCATCGGGGATTATGAAGTGCTTGCAGTAAGAGATTACCAGGCAGATACGATTGTAAATACAAAAACAAATGAAGTAAAACAGACAGGACTGCCGGTTTCGAATGTGCTGTACTATGAGCTTACAGATGATGCATGGGTATGTGTCCGTCCGTCCGGAACCGAGCCGAAAGTGAAGTTTTACATCGGAGTCAAAGGAAGCACTATGGAAGAATCTGTGGAGAAATCAAAAGCTTTGGGACAGAAAGTGCTTGCAATGGTAGAAGAATTGATATAAATTC
>CAOKHR010000103.1 GCA_948468325.1 uncultured Lachnospiraceae bacterium
TTACATCTTCTGCTAGAGACGGCATATACTTGTCCGTGTTAAAATCAGCGTTCGCCGGATAGCCAAGTGCATAGACTGTTTCCAGTACGTCTGCTTCTTTGCTTGACATTAACGGCAATGCTGTCCTGTCTTTTACATTCTGCTCCGCTTTAAGAATCGCGAAATCAGGATAATTATCTGTCGTATACAAAACGCTGCATTTTACCATATGGTTTTCATTCATGTAATAGTAATTCTCGCCGTTTTCAACGCCAAACGTAACAGCTTCATTATCCAAGAGAATGTATATGTCATCCGAAATTGTGCCGTCCTCTTTTTCAATTACATGCCTGTTTGTAATAAAAATATCTGTTTCTTTTCCGATTGTGCCGATGCCGAATCCGCTTCCTGTGCTGTAGCCCATGTCCAATGGAATGAAAATACGCACGACACCCCTGTAAGTCTCTTTCATAGATGTTTTTTCTGCTTTTACGGAAAAAGAACATCCGCAAAATACTGCAAACAATATGTAAAATAAAGCTGTTTTCAAAAGAATTTTTTCCAATGTCGCTTTTTTTAGATTCAATCCGGTTCTCCCCCTCCCGCCAGAATAAAATAACCTCTTGTGAAAAAGCAGCAGGTACCACGTTTGAAAGATGTGGCACTGCTGCCTTTCGCAATTCCATTTTTTTTGATCTTTATTATTTTGTAACTACGCTTTTCTTTTTGGACCAGTTGGAGTAAATTTTTCTGCCATTTACAGTTTTATACGTTCTGATTCTGACGTAATATTTCTTTTTCGCTCTTATGCCGTTTGAAAAATACATACTGGTATTTTTTCGGCTTACCAAACGGTAATAGCTGTTTTTTAAATTTTTCTTTGATGAATACTGAACCTGATAACCATCAATCCCTGTACGTTTGTACCACTTTAAAACAAATGCTTTTTTCTTTGCCTTTATTGTCCCTTTGATTGAAGTTTTGGGCGGACGGTAGGAGCTGGTATTTCCGTTTCCCGGACTAGTCTGCGTGCCCGGATTCGTTTGTGTTCCGGGATTTGTTTGTGTCCCGGAATCCGGTGTTGTTGTTTCTTCACTTGTATATGTTTCCGGATAAGGAAGTCCTGCAGGAATTATCCCATACATTTTTTCACCAGATACACGAAGTTCATAAGGAAGGTTTGCCGGAACACTGATTGATTCAAGACTATCCATCAAATCCAACATATTATATACACCAATATCTTCTTCAATACTGTTAAAATTAAAATTTGAAATATTTAATGATTTTATACTTTTGCAATTAGAAAACATACCTTGCATATTTATCACGTTAGACGTATCAAAATGAGTCACATCCAAGACTTGTAAATTATGACAGTCAGAAAACATATACGACATATCCACCACGTTAGACGTATCGAAATGACTTACATCCAGGCTTTGTAAACTATAACATTCAGAAAACATAAAACTCATATTCGATGTATATGATGTATCTATACCACTCAAATTTACACTCTGCAAATTATAGCAGCAGTCAAACATGAATGTCATATTTGAAATCTTAGCACCGGAAAATCCCTTTAAGTCAGCTGTTTTCAAATTTTCGCAGTCTCGAAACATCGAGTATAAATCTAATTCCGCTTTTGGAGATACTTCACCGGAAAAAGATACTGATACCAGATTATTGCAATATCTAAACATTTGATCAAATCCTGAATACTCCCAGCCATCATAATCCTCATAAACTGAATCATAAACATTCAGCCCGGTTGTATCTATATCGGCCGTTACAATTGTATTGCGATCCATATCTCCGTCTCTCCACGGAATCCATCCCCAGTCAAAGTCGGACGTAATTGTCAGAGCTCCTGTAGCTTCGTCAAATGCGCATCCATCCACAATCCAGACTTCTTCGGCGGACACATCTTCCCGGCATGTAATAATTCCTATGCACATTGCTGCCAGTGCAAAAGTTGTTAAAATAATTTTCTTTAAATATTTTTTCATATTTTCTTCCTTTCCCTTCTTTATTGTACAATAGACTTCACCTTAAAAGCTGTCCATTTCTCACCCTCAAAATAGGTTGACTTCAACACAGTAGAGTTCGTCATATGTTTTTTATATTTCTTTTGTTCTTTTAAATATTTTTTTTCATTTACTTGCTTATCCTTTATATAATATTTCGTTGGATTGCCAAAATACTCTCCATATGTTTTTACATCTATTTTTTTCTTGGAAAATGTTATCTGTCCAAATTCGTAGCATCCAACTCCTGTAAATGTTGAATATCTATATTTTGTTTTTGAATTTGGCACTTTATAAATTCCATCCGGACAAGAACCTATTTTTATTACTTTTCCCTTTTTGTATGTATAAACATCATTCTGGTGTGGGCAGGAACCATAAGGCTGATCATTATACAACAATTCCGGAACGCCATCATTATTCATATCATGCACAATAACAGACGCTGTCCATCTGCTTCCTGATTTTTTATATAGATGATTAATCATCTTCGCATATGCTTTTGCATTGCCATCCGTAATTTTTTTTGCTGCCTGTGCCTGCATTGGCGCAGTGCTTGTCAGTAAACTAAATATTACCAAAACTACTACTATTTTTCTTATTATTTTCAAACTTTTCTCCTTTCTCATTTTCACCATTTGGATATTTTTTTACGGTTTGCCGCTGTATTCCTTTTCCACTGAATGGATTTTATTTTTGCCTTTTTCTTTCCGGCTTCTTTTTTCAAAAGCTGGTTAAACCTGGATTTGGATACCTCTGTTTTATTGGTTCCCCAGTAATAGGTTGTTTTTTCCTTTTTGTAACTTGGAGTGTAGGGATCCGTATTCCGCGCTTCGCTAATTTTATACACAGTGTTCTTTCCATTTTTAGGAATTTTAAAGTAAAAACGACAACCGCCCATTCCATGATGTTCCATAATAACAATTCCGCTTTTCGGATAATACCCTACAATCTCATCTTCAATTCCTGTACAACGGACGCTTTCAAACAGATGCCTACAGCTCCTTCAACACCTCTTCCAACAGCACGTCACGCTTTAATGATGAAGAAAATTCAAACGCATCTTCTCCATCTCCGTTGTCCGCTAATTTGTTTGTAAATTCGAAAATACAGCTTGTATTATTCTTTCCTGATAAAATTGTTCCAAGCTCTACATCATGGATTAAGTCCACATCATCTTTTAAAAAGATTTCGAGTTTTCCGAAAAATGCAGATGCGGCGACGGCAAAATCATCATATAAAGGAGTGATTCCGTTTTCCTCCCCATACTCATCTCCGTAATACAGGCTGCTGTTTGTCAGAGTTCCATTTTGAAATTCATAACCCCAAAATCCGAAAAACACACCCTCAACGCCTGTCAGCGAACCCATATACCGGAATTGATTATCCTGATATTTCAAAACCCAGTAGTTCTGCGGCATTTCATCGCGGAAAGCGCTCCATTCCCCGTCTTCCTCACACATAAGACACCATTCTCCATTTATCTGCACTGCGTTTAAACTGCAGAACATCTCCATATCCTGTGAAGACAGCAGTTCGGTGTCATATGTACTGCGATAGGCTGAAAATACCGTGCTGTCCGCCAGAACAACCTTTCCGCCGCTTTCCTCATACATATCCAGATAAATTTTATGGACTTTTCCACTGGTATCAAACGACTTTGTATAACATACCAGCATTTCATCCGCTCCGTCTGAATCAAAGTCCATAATTTTGGCGCTGATAATTCCGGACGGATCAAACCATGCATCATTTAACGTATACATTGTCCCTCTCTGATTTGCTTTAAAAGCGTCCTGTTCCTGCAGCAGCTTAAGAAGCATATTTCGGAAACCCTCCTGCTCCATCGTGATATAAAGTTCCTGATTTTCCCCTTCCATGGAAATTTCTTCTTCATATATGGCAAACCCGTCTTTTAAAAACGATACGACATATTCTCCGTCTTTGATTCCGGAAAATAAAAACCTGCCCTCTGCGTCCGTATGCGTTTCAACCGTGCGTCCGCTCCGGCCGCCCATTCCGGAACCCGAAACATCTTTTTCCATCAGGCGCACAGTGACGCCCTCTAATGCCTCGTCATTTGTTTTGTCCGCGTCATTGTCTGCTTTTACCACTTTTCCTTTAACGGAAGCAATTGTGAACTGGCAAAAATCATAGTTCCACTCCTTTTTTGCATCTATTTCCGGACTGAATAAATCTGTTTTTGCCGCCAAGTAAAAATATGCTCCCGCTTTAAACCCTGCGCGCATATTTGCCTTGAGGTCTCCGTTTGCTGTGAAAGATATTTTATCTTTTCCTGCCGCATCGGAATCTGCCGACGATTTCTGGCCGTTTCCAATCTTAATTTCTCCGGATGCTGCTACCTCCGCGTTTTCATAAATTCTGCCTTTAACGGAGGCGGGGATAATTCCTGTAAACATCAATCCTATGTCCGCGCCGAATGCAACTTCTTCCAACGCCTCGCCCTCTCCTTTCAGCGAAATGCTCCATTCCGGCTCTATATCTTTTACGTCTTCGGATTTGGCACATATATCATAGATTTCCAAGCTGCGGTCAAATGGGAGATTTATGCTTTCCTGTCCTTTATTCTCATCCAAAGATCCATACGCTCCGACAAATCCTTTCTTCTGCATATTGATTCCGTTTTGATGATAAGCGGAATACTGATAGGTTATCCCCACTTTCGCGCTAATCTTTCCCTTAACATCTAAAACGGGAATAATCACGACAACCGCGCTTATTTTATTAAATACGCTGGAATACTGCGTGTTTTTCACACCAACTGTCGTCTGGATTCCGACCGGTGATATTTGCAGCCCAAACATGCCAAGCACAATCGAATCCGACATATCCACACCCGAAAGCGTCAATCCAAGGAACTGCTTATTATTCTCAAAATTATTGTTCAATGCTTTGTTTGCATCTTCGACTAAATTGCTTAAATCCATTTTCGAATCTTCATTTTGCGAAGGATCCCAAGTCCAGTCCGCATGCATGTCCACATTTGTCGTATACTCATATTTCCCTATAATCTGCTGCGGCAGCAGATCCGGATGGAATATATTAAAATCCGGATGCCATTCAACTCCCGCTTTTACTTTTAAATTGTTATATTCTATTTTACCTCCGATTTTAATCTGGTCAGTTTTTGTTTTACTGCTGCCGTCCCTGTCATAAAGGACAGCGTCTTTAAATGTAATTCCGAGATTAAAACCGGAAGAACTGCCGAAGCCTCCTGTGATATTCAGCGCATCTTCCATCATATAGGGAATCATACTTTTCTGGAAGCCTGCTCCGTTTATTTGCTGTTCTTCTGACTGGTCGCCATATCCTTCCGAAGCGTAAAAGACGCTTGCCCGATTCCCATTGCCGTCTAAAGCCGCGATTTCCACATCAATCGGGAACCAGGCAAAAGCAAGCGGATTTTCGGTGTCAGCAATCTCATAGGACAAGCTGACATCGCCATCAAATAAATCCGTAAAATCTGCTGCCCGAAACGATATAGTTTCATACGCATCCGCCGGATACTTCCCGCTGTCTTCCGGTTCTCCATGAGACATGATTACACCGTTAAAGCCCATATACAGTGACTCACACGGCTGCAGCATAATAACGTCCCCCGTTTTGATTTGTCCGCTTTTTACAGACTGTACAAGATCTGAGCTTTCATGAAACAAAATGACAGTCAGGTCATCCGTTATGTCTTCCGTTCCCATGTCATTGACCCAGTAATCCACAATATCATCTGCAATTTCAATATTTTTTTCTTCCTCAAACAGCACTACATTTTCAGCCAGCCTGATTTCTTTGTTCAGACGGTTCAATACAATTTCTTTTGCCGCTGTATGCCCGTTGGAGTCCATTGCTGTAACCGTCAGGAAATTTGTTCCGATCTGTAATGGAAGGTTTTCTATTTTCCAGTTTTCTGTACCGCCTGCCGTTCCGCTGACAGAAGGCTGTTCCTCCATTGTGTGCCTGAGTGTATAAGATACCTGGACAATAGCTGCCTGATGTCCATTTGCAGTTCCGGCAACTGAAATCTTTTCTTCGATTACGTTATTGCTTTCTTCTTCTGATAATCCGTTTACAAATATTTTAGGATTCTGGTATGTATCCTGTGACTTTCCATTGACTGTTACCTGGACTATCTTTTTTACTTTCTTCCTGTCAGTGGCTGTAATTGTAATTTTGGCTGTTCCCTGCTTTTTTGCCGTCACATTTCCTTTTGCGTCAACCACAGCAATTTCAGGTGCACTGCTTTTATAAGACAATGTTTTCACAGACGATTTTTTCGGAGAAACAGAGGTTTTTATTTTGATTGTTTCTCCTTCGGTCAGAGTAAATCCAGACGCCCCGATTTTTTTGACAGGCGTACCAATCGTGATTTTGCAGGATGCTTTTTTCTTTCCTGCCGTGACAGTGATTTTTACTTTTCCCTTTTTCGCTTTGGCTTTTACCACGCCCTTTTGTGTGACCGTAGCAATTTTTTTGTTGCTGGATGTCCATTTCAGCTTCGCAGACGATTTTGCCTTTGCGGGTGAAACGGATGCTTTTAATTTTAATGTTTCTCCCTTTTTTAAAACATATTGGCTCTGGTTCAGTGTTATAGATGTAACTGTTGTTTTTTTCGCTGCTGCCTGCACCTGTACCGGTATCAGGTTTGCCAGAATAAGCAGAACCAGTAAAAATATCCTGAACTTGTTATATTTCTTTTTCATATACATCTACTCCCATAATAACCATCTCTACCCCAGCGTAATCTCATTGCTTCCGTCTGCCAGCTTCAGCACTGTTCCTGCCGGAAACTCCATGGCTACATCTTTCTGTAACCGTACGCCGTTTACAAATGTTCCATTCAGCGAATGATCTTTGACAATATAAGAATTTGTCGCCGCCTTGTAGCGGATGCTGCAGTGAACTTTGCTTACGTTAGGATGCGCAAGCACCATATTTGCGCTCTGGCTGTTCTTGCCAACGACAACTTTACGGTCTTCCGGAAGTGAAAATCCCTGTCCCAAAGCAACGCCTTTCGTGCATTTTACCTGTCCCATAGGGGGCTGCTGCGGTTGTGGAACAGGCTGAGGTACTGGTATCGGTTCTGGCCTAGGCACGGGGCGTGGTACTGGCGCCGGTTCCGGCTGTGGTGCGGGAGTCGGCTCAGGCCATGGTATTGGATTTGGATCCGGAACAGGATCTGACCATGGTTCTGGATCCGACTTCTGTTGTGCATTCCCCACAAATATAGAAGCCACACTTAGGATGATCAGAAAAATACAAATAAAAAACGCTGCCAGAAATGCCGTTCCAAAGAAAGCAGACATGCAATCTGTTACCTTGGAATTTGAGGAGACAAGGCCTAAGTAGCCAAAATTTTCCAGCATTTCAGAACCTAAATTTTTTGCAAGGACTGACGGACCATGAAATTGAAACATTCCAAATACAATGGTTCCAAACAGGCCGTAAACAATACTGATAATTAACGAAATATATTTTGCCCATTTCAGACAAAAACCTAAAATCAGAATCAATATTACGATAACTGCCATGATATAAACCATCCAGAAAAATATTCTCTGTATGGTATATGCTTTCAATAATCCTGAAGCTTCGTCTTCTACATCATCTTCGCTGTCTATTCCAAAAAACGACTCGGCGCTGTGCGTCATGATGCGGAAAGGAGTAATACTGGAAAGAACAACACCGTATCTTTCTTCCAATTCGTCAATTGCTTTATCTGCCTGTTCCTCTATAGCGTCTTCTCCGATACCGCCCAGCTGATCAGCCAGCTCCTTGATTTCTGACGACATCATCTTATTGTACATTTTTACAAATGATTTTCCATTGAACGTGTATGCCGGCAGAAACATCGTAACCAGCAGTATTGCTGACAAAATCACAAGTACCAGCATCTGCCATAAATTCATTGTTTTTTTCTGATTCATAAAATTCCTCCTTCGTTTGCCCCTGATTTAATATTGCTTTGTAATTGTCTTTTTCTTATATCCTTTTTTGGAAATTTTAAC
>CAOKHR010000104.1 GCA_948468325.1 uncultured Lachnospiraceae bacterium
AAATATCATTTAGAAAAAAGTGGGGAAATTGCCAACGAACACTTGACACAAACTATTAACTTATAAATGTGGATTTTGCAGATTTGTTGTGTTATACTGTACTCGAAAAGGTTTTGGCCAAAAAGGAGGAGGCCGTATGCAGCTCAAACGGGAAACTATTTGTGAAAATACACTGGAACTTATTCAGGAATATTACCACCTGAATACGGAACCGCTGTTTTCTGTCCTTGCCGACGACTGTGTATGGATGGGAATGGGAAACGTGCTTGCTTCTGGCGCGGCATCTATCAGAGCTATCAGAGAATTTGTTGAAGATGGTTTTCTTATGCCTCCTTTCCACCTTGAGAAGCCAGACTTTCAGCTGGTGGAAACCGGATGCGGGACGCAGATGCTTGTCCTTGGACAGTACGTCCTGTATTCTGACAGAGACGTACGGATGATTGGTGCGGTAAAGCAGAGGGCTACATTTTGTTACCGAAAAGAAGAAAGTAAATGGCGGCTTTACCATATGCACATTTCCAATGTGTGGAACGAACAGGTAAGAGGAGACATTTTTCCTGCCCGGATCAGTACGCGGCCCCGCAGCTATGTCAGGAAAATGTCGGCAGAAAGTGTAAGCAGAAAATCCTGGATGGTTGTGACCAGGGCCGGATTGGCGAATCAGATTGTGGACAGCAATATGGTAACTTACATACAGGCGGTGAACGGGGATTGTATTTTCCATATGCTGAATAAGAGGAGAGAAATTTCGTGGGGGAGGGGGTGTGCGCTGAAAGACCTTCAGGAACGGCTTCCTGCGAATTTTTACCGTATCCACAGAAGTTTTTATGTCAACAGTGATTATGTGATGAGGATCAGACGTTATGCCGTAACGCTGGTGACTGGCGAGGAGCTTCCTGTTCCCAAAATGCGTTACACCCGGATACGGGAAGAACTTACCGCATTGATTGAAAAAAGAGTTTACAGAAAAGAAGAAAAGACATGAGACAAGGTATTTACAAGTTACATTTGTTTTCAGGAGGAATCGTTTGGATATTTACAATGAGATAATCAATACAGGGACTGTTTTGGGTTCGGTTTTTCTTTTCTTTCTGTATTGGAAGAAAAGCAGATCATGGAAAAAAACAGTCGTTGTTTTTTTGATTTCGGCAGTTATGCTGGAAATCGGGAATTTTGCCGGAAAGCTGGTACGTGTCCTCTCCTATGGAGAAGGGCTTGATCTGGGGGAGCTGTTTACAGAAGAAGTCGGAACGCATTTTATCGGAAGAGTAATTTTTACGATTTTGTTTTTTCCATGGGTTTATGGTATGATTTGCCGCCGTACAAAAAAAGAATGGATGGAGTATCTGGACTTGCTCTGTATTTTTATGGCTTTTCAGCATATTTTTAACCGTATTGCCTGTTTAAGCCGCGGCTGCTGCATGGGAAAGTTTTACAATGGGCCGTTTGCATGGAAATATGCCGCAGGCAGTGGAAGAGGCGCAGGATACAGCTACTCCGTTTATCCGACACAGTTGTTTGAAATTGTATGTATGGTCTTTCTGTTTGTGCTGCTGCTTGTGCTGCGCCATAGAAAAAAGAGGCTTTTGTACGTGTTTTGCGCAGGTTTTTCAATGACCATATTTTTATCGGAATTTATGATGGATACACAGGGAACCATCCGTATTTGGGGACTTTCCGTCATCCAGTATGCGGCCGTTTTTTTAGGCGGAATTGCATGGTTTTATTCTATCGCTGTGAAAAAGGGAAAACATTTCCCTTTTAAACAATAAATAATTTTGCTGCGGTCTGTAATGTGGCCTGCAGCGTGTAACTTAAAAAAAGGAGGAAGCTATGGCAAAAAGAAAAATTGGCAGCAGGCTAAAACGGCTGGCTGCTGCAGGGCTTGCGGCATCGCTGGTTTTTACGGAGCTGCCGTCTGTTCTGGCGGAAACAAAAAAGAGTAGTGAAGACGCTTTTATTTTAGGCTCCGACATAACGGAAGATGAGCTTAAGGAAGCTCTGCGGGCGGATGAGGAACTCTATCCGGAGGGAAGGTTTGAGTTTTTTCTATCTCAGCTTACGGCAGAAGAAGGAGAAAAGCAGCAATTAGTCATTGTCCGCCGGGGCGGAGTCAGTAAAGAAGCTACCGTTGATTTTAAAGCGGTGGATGTATCTGCAGCTTATGGCGAGGATTATCTGCTTACGGTTGAGGAATCTGACCATGTGCTGCGGACACTGGAAGGTGAGGGGAAGCCTCTCACTGATTTTAACAATTCGCAGATGGCAGTCGTAGAAGAGGAAACAGAAGAAGCTGCTGCCGCAGACGAAGCACAGGAAACGTCTGGTGAAGAACAAAAAGACAAAACAGAAGCAGAAAGTGACGGCAGTCAGGAAGGGCTGCAAAGGAAACAGAAAAGAGGGAGTGCGCTGAAACAGGCAAGGGATACCTATCTTGGTACAGAATCAGACAGCCTGAACTGGCAGGAGCTGGACGAGGCGCACAGAGCCGAAGCAGAGGCGCAGAGTGAAGCCTATGAGGAGGCATTTAACGAATTTACCAAAGATATATCCGGACAGGAATATACTTTCACATTTCAGGAAGGGGAATATATGAAATCCATCTATATTGATACGATAGATGATGAGATTTCCGAGTCGGATGAACAGGTAATGTTTCTTTTGGGAAATGCATCCGTGGGAGAAGCAGCAGGTTCGCAGACGGCATACTTAAATATTAAGGACAATGAGGAAGAAGAAAAAGCGGTTTTTGCAATGGCCGCAGAAGAAATGACTGTGGACCGTTCCGAAGGCGTGGCCCGCATTACGGTCAAACGTGTGTCCGGTATCAATAAGATTGCCAGCGTTATGGTAGGAACAGGCTCTATGGAGGCAGTATCCCAAACGGACTATAAGGCAGTGAAGCAAGAGGTGCTGTTTACACAGGGCATTACAGAGCAGGTGGTAGAAATACCGCTCCTTACTTATGACGGCGCTCCGAAGTCCGCTAGATTTCAGGTTGCGTTAGATGCCAATGCTTCCTATGTGCAGACGGGGGCTGCAATTACTACGGTTACATTGACAAATAATGCAGCGGCTGAAAGTGATGCTCTGACTATGGAGACGGACGGAGATTTGAATGCGGATGCGGCATCTGCATGGAGCGATACCCACAATGTGAATGCAAGTGCCACAGTATCCGGAAAATTTAATACCTCCTCAGGCAAGAATCAGGTTTTATCCGGTATAGATCTAAGTCTGGCAGATTATATTGATATAACCTGGAGGAGCGATGAAGGCAGCCGCAGTTATGAGCATACTACAGGAAGCGGCTGTAAAAAGAAGACAGAAACTAAGACAGATTGGAGCAGAACAAGTTATATTTATGTGAATAACAGTCAGGTGTTAAATCCTTCAGGAAAATTTTCGCAGAAAACAGACAGGATTATTTTGAGCGAGGCCAATAAGATAACAAATGGCTCGATACAAATACAGGTTAGCACAGCAGGTGAAAATAATAATGCGACTGCCCGTATCAGCAAAGTAGTGATCCATTATCCGGGGTATCAGTTCAGCGTGTCGAATACAGCGTATACGGATGCGGCAACCGGATACAGCAACCGGTATACGGAAAAGATTTATACAGACGACGCAGATGCAACAAAAACTGAAAATGGACATAAATATAAAGACGGAAATACAATTCTGCTGGGTACTTTACAGGTTTCTTCCGGCAACGGAAATTTTTCAGACAGCGTTACACTGCATCGTTCCTGTGACAAACCGGTGTTTCGGACAACATATTCTACGAATAAAAATTCCAATGGCGTACAGGTGAAAGAAGGGCCGTCCGGTAACGTTTATCTGGCAGGTTATCAGATGCAGAAGAAAAACAGCCAGTCCTGGAGCAAATTGATTGCACCGGAGGATATAAAGCTTTCGAAAGAATTTGTAAATACTTATAAAGACTACCTTCAAAATGGAAATGAATTTAAAATCCGCGCAGTTTACCGTCCCTTTGAGTCGAGAGTTATGTTCCAGAATACGGATACAAGCAAAGGCTCTTATGCGAATGGTTTTGGGACAAATGAGATTTTCCGCTGTACAACACTGGATACGATTCGTGTGACGGGAATTGCAAAGACGGGATATTCTGTATCCGGATTTAATCTTGGCGTGCATAAAGATACAAATCTGCATAAGAACGGCGTTACGGGAAATTCTCTGGCAAGTAAGGCAAATGCTTATTACAGCCAGACAACGGAAACGCTGGAGGCGGATACAAAACAGAAGTCCGCAGGCAGTTATACAAAGGTGAAAGTAGATAATGCAGTTTCAAATACAGTAATCGCAAATGTCATAACATTTACGCCAACGGGAGAATTTATCTATATCAGCCCAACGTATTCCGTTCCGTCAATTAAGGTAAAAATTGATCCGTACAATAACAATAAAGACAAAGGCGCCGTGCTGTATTCCAAAGAGGATTCTTCTTCCGGAGCAGGTGCAGACGAAAGCCAGATGGGCGATTATCAGACGCCGCTGGAAATCGAGGGCGTTACTTTAAATCAGGAATATACCATCAATGCGGTAACGGAGGACAATTATAAGGCATATTTCAAAAATTTTACCGGAGATGCAAATGAGGATGGAAAAATTACAACAGCGGAGGAAAAGGTAGTCGCTGCTTATAATTTTGTGCGGACAGCCAGCAACGGAAACGCTTACACGTTCCGTCCGATTTTAGATAAGAGTTTAATTTTTTACGGTTTTCTTCCAAGCGTAACAAACCGTTATGCAGGATATATTGACGGTATTATCCAGCTTCGTGACAAACCGGTTTTTGGAGAAAAGGAAACGGTCAAAGCAGTCAACGGCGCGCAGATTTCTGTGGCGGGACAGACGACAGTATCCAGATATGATGAAAAATTCGGCGGCATTGATGAGAATGGCGGAGACGGTTATTTTTCCATTGGCAGTCAGGATTTTGGAGCAGGTGAGAACCAGACCGTTAATGTTACATACAATAACCTGCATATGACGGCGACGCAGGCAGTTAACGCAGCCGGAATTTATGAATTGGATGCATACGATACGATTGGCATCAATGGCGCAAATGCTTACCGGATCAATGGAGATCAGGCGGAATCCATTTCAGCGGGCAGTATCTCCAATGGGGATCAGATCTACCGGCTTATGATACAGACGTATTCTAAAAACGATACGCTGCGCGCGCAAAAGGCAGTATTCCGTTTTTATCGGAAAGACGGCTCTGCTCTGGATGGTGCAACACAGGAAGTAAGCAGCGATAACGGTGTGTTTGTGCTGGATTTTAATCCGGCGACACTGCAGATTCCGACAGGGGCTTCTATGACGGTTCAGTTTGAGGATCAGAATGGAACAAAATATTATGAGCATGAAATGGGATTTTCTTTTTCACAGTCGCTTGGCGTATTAAGCTTTTTGTCCAGTTTTCATTTTGGCGGAGCAGAAAAGGCAATTGAAATGGTGGGTGTGATTGACTCGGCATTCGATTTTGGCTGGGACGGCAACATTGACGATATTGCCACAAACTCTGATGATGACAGCAAAAAAACAATTTCTCTGGGCTTTCAATTTGAAACAGACAAAGAGTTTGGCGGCGATGACGACAAAGAGGAGGATAAAAAAGAGGCGATCAAAGATGCTGCAAAAAATTCCGGTACGAGCAGCGAGCAGAAAGCAAATCAGAAAAAGGCTGCGGATGACGCGATTGATAAATCCTCGTCTGAAAATACTTCAAAAACAGAAGTTGGTGCAAGCGCTGCGATTGCAATGAAATTCGGACTGGAAATCAATATTGCTAAATCGGAAGATGAGGAGCATTTAGGCGAGTGGTATTTTCAGGATATGACATTGGCGGCTTCCGTAGAGGGCGGCGTGGATGTTACGGTTACTTATATGACGCCGATTGGTATTCCGGTTCGGATTGGCATTTCTGTAGGCGCAGCAGGTTCTGCCACATTTATCATTGAGCAGAATTATGATAAGAAAGAATATTATTTCTCTGACATCATGGATACCGACGCGGCAAAAATAGATATTTTCAATTTTAATATGAACAATGCAGACAGAGCATTTGATGCATATGGTATTTTTACGGTTGCGCCGTATCTGGACTTAAGCGCGGGCGCTGGTTTTGACTTTTTGAACCTGATGGTCGGCGGACGGGCAGATTTTGATATGAATTTTTATACGCGCTCAGATCAGACGAATCATGGTAATGTGACATTTTCTGCGTATCTTTCTTTGAAAGTGCTGTGCTTTACGAAGAAATGGAATCTGGCAAGCACAACGGTGAATATGTTTGGCAGCGCCAGTGGACTGAGTGATATTGCGGGCAATGCAGATTATACGTATGAGAGCCTTTCCGAAATGGAAGCAGATGCCAGATCTTACCGGAATCAAAGATCCGTCTGGAAGGGAGAAGATCTGCTTGGTGCGCAGAGTGTTTCAGATACCAGCGGAATTACGGAACATCTTTTAGAGAAGGCAGTCAATCCGAATCCGGATATTCAGATGACGGCTTTGGAGGATCAGAAGTATCTGGCGGTATTTTTGGACGATTCTCTGGAAGAAGACACTTATAACTGTACGCATGTATATTACAGCATTGGGGATGGAGAAACATGGTCAGAGCCAAAACTGCTGGAAGAGGATGGCACAATGGACGATGCGCCGGCAATTTTTGATCTGGGCGACAGGGGAATTTATGTGGCATGGTCCAGCGCAGACCGTATCCTGACAGAAAATGATACGGTAATTGACAGTTTAAATTCCATGAATATCCATGGCGCATTTTTTGACAAGGGAACAAATACGTTCGGAGAAATTAAAGAAGTTACAAAAACTGCTCCGTATTCCTATACCACTACGGACGGAATCGAAATGATAGATAATACGGCGGATGTAATGCCGCATGTTTCCTATGATGAGGAAACGGACAGAATGCTTATGTTTTATACGAAGACGGAATATGAAAGCACGTCGGCAGATGACGAGGGACTGGTCGGAGACATTGCAAAACCTTACAGCCTGATGGCATACCGCGTATATGATTTTACTGCAGACAAATGGATCGACACATATGACCCTGCAGAAGGGCTGGATGAAAACTATACGAAAGCATGGTATGGGCAGCGCTTTTTGGAGCTTGCACCGCTGGCAGTCGTAGACGAGGAATTGGACGGTTCGGGATTCTGGACAAAAGAACCGGAAATAAAAGCGTTTGAACGGGCCTCTTATCAGGGATCAGACGGCATGGTTCATGAACAGGAACCAGTCGTTATGGAATCGGAAACAACAACTTATAACGGGCTTGCACTGTACGCATATGTGCTGGACTATGACGGAGATCAGGAGACAGAGAAGGATCGGGATATTTTCCTGCAGATTTATGATTATAAGAACGATCAGTTTATGCATCCGATTATGGTGACGACAACGTCTGACCTTCCGGAGAGCAAAGTGAAGTTTGTACGTTCCGGAGACACTACATTGCTGACATATCTGGCAGACAACACATTGTATGCCCTGAATTTATCGTATATTGTGAAAAACCGTCTGTTAAAAACAGAGTTAGAAGGACAGGAATTTTACTATATTGATAAGAGCGCAGCGCCGGAGGAATTGGCAGAGGATGCTCATGTATATATGCCGCCAATGATTATTGCCGGTGACAGGACAGCGGATACGGTAAGCGGAAGCGCAGAAACAGAGGAAATGGAGAATCCGTCGTCTATTGTAGATTATGCGGTTGCTTCTACCGACAATTTTGTTTATGCCCTTTGGACTGAACGATCCACAAAAGCAAAAGAGGGAATAGATCCTACAAGTGAAGAGGCTATGGAAGCAGCGAACCGCGTGGCAGAATCCCAGATTTATCTTGTAAGATACGATTCCATGGAGGGAATCCTGACGGAGCCAATTCAGGTAACAGATGAAGAGGGCGCGAATTACGGTTCCATCGGATTTGCTGTGGAAAGCGGAGAAGTCGGGAAGGTGAAAC
>CAOKHR010000105.1 GCA_948468325.1 uncultured Lachnospiraceae bacterium
GCATGCAAACAGGGAAGTCAACCGCATGCTTGGGACGTCAGGGCAGTACAAAAGCGGTTCTACAATGATTGCCGTTTTGACGGAAGGAAGGTATTTTCAGTGGATTTCAATTGGAGACAGCCGGATTTATCTGTTCCGCGGAAACAAGATTGTGCAGATGAACGCAGAGCATGTCTATGAAAGAGAACTGCTGTTAAAGGCGGTAAATAACAGGATTTCCTTTGCCCAGGCTGCGACGGACCGGCAGAGAGACAGGCTGACAAGTTTTATCGGCATGGGGGATCTGACGCATATTGACGGAAGTCTGCATCCGGTAGAAGCACAGGCGGGAGACCGGATTATCCTGATGAGCGACGGCGTATTTAACACGCTTTCGGAACAGGAAATCGGCAAAATCCTTTCGGAAACGGCAACTGCTGCACAGGCGGCAAAAGTCCTGGAACAATGGGTGCTTGCACGCAATAATCCAAAACAGGATAATTTTACGGCAGTCATTCTGGAGTTCTGAAAAAGGAGGCAGTATGAAAAGAGTTTCAAAATATGGTTATTCTGATATTGGGGGCAGAAAAGAAAATGAAGACACATTCGGTATTTATGTTTATGGAAAAAATCTTGTGTTAGCTGTCGCAGACGGCCTGGGCGGACAGGGAGACGGAAAGGAAGCTTCCCGGACTGCCATTGCATCTTTATCCGCGTGCGGCGCAGACGGAGAATTCCCGAATGAGGAAGAACTGGCGGAAGCATTTGCAAAAGCAAATGAAGATTTAATGAGGAAGCAGTCGAATAAGTTTCATATGAAGACGACGGCGGTTTATCTCTGTATTCATAAGGTATGCGCCATATGGGGACATATCGGGGATTCCAGGCTTTATCATTTTCATAACGGAAAGCTCTCCGATTATACGTTAGACCACAGCCTTTCCCAAGTGGCGGTAGCCCTTGGGGAAATCGGGCGGAACGATATTCCGAACCATTCCCAGCGCAGCCGCCTGCTTCGGGCGCTGGGCTGTGAAGGGGAAGAGGCAAACATACACGCGCCGGTTACGCTCGAACAGGGAAAACATGCGTTTTTGCTCTGCACGGACGGGTTCTGGGAATATCTCAGTGATGACGAAATTGCGGCGGTCTTACAGGAATCCGAGTCAGCGAAAATGTGGATATCAAAATTAAAACAGCAGATTGAGAAACGCTGTGAAAGCAACAATGATAATAATACTGCCGCGGCAGTTATGTTAGAGGTATAAAGAATGAAAAGAAGAAAAATGGTTTTAGGCCGGATGGCGGCAGTTTTATTATTTCTTTGTTTTGTACTGGCTCCGATAAACAGTTTTGCGGCGCAGACAGATCGTTTTTTAGAAAACTGCGAAGTGGCGGAAGGAATGATGAAAGTATACTGCACGGATTTTTCAGAAGAAAAACAGATTCTGCCGGAGCAGTTTACGGCGGCGCTTGGCTCGCAGGAAACGGCAGTCACAGGCGTATCTACGGTACAGCAGGAGGGAACGCCTGTGACCGTATACTGTCTGGTGGATGTTTCCGGGTCCATGGACGAGAGCCAGATGGCGCAGGCAAAAGAAATTCTGACGTCCGTCTTAAACGGATTGAAAGACAATGACAACATGGTAATCGGTTCATTGGGCAATGATCTTTCGGCAAGTGATTTTCTGACGGATAAAAGCGAGATTCAGGGAATGATAGACAGTCTTGCTCCAGGAAACGAGGATACGAATTTATACAAAGGAATTGTAGGCGGCATACAGACGCTGAAAGAAAGCGGCAGGGCAAACAGGAAAAAATGCCTGCTGATTCTTTCTGACGGGGAAGACGACCAGAAAAGCGGCATTACGCAGAGTGAAGCGGAAGCGGCGGTCAAAAGCTCCTCCATACCGGTCTATACGGCGGCGACATTAAAAAGTTCCCAGACAGACGAAGAAATTGCATTTGCAAAGCTGCTTGGAAGTTTTGCACGCATATCGGTCGGCGGAAAAGATTACGCGCCTGCCATTGACGGAGTACAGGCGTCGGCAGTCGGCGAAGATATTCTGGCAAATATCAGAAGCGGCATTGTTTTGACACTGGATACTTCACAGGTGGACAGAAGCAACAAGGATACGCTTTTGCTGCGGGTGGTTTATACATCCGAGGATCAGAGCGTAAAAGAAGATACCATGGAAATTTTTGCGGAGGATTTGGTGTATGCAGAAGCCGGGGCAGAGGAACCGACCGAAGAACCGATAGAAGAAGCGACCGAAGAACCGACAGAAGTACCAGAACCTATAGAGCCGGAAAACGGATTTCCCTGGATACTTGCCGCGGGAATTGCCGCGGCAGTACTGGCAGTTCTTGTAATTATTATAATTGTACTGAGAAAGAAAAAGCAGGGTGCGGAGAATGAAAGTGAAGCAGCGTCGGAGGAGCCGCAGGATAGTTCCATAGAAAGTATACCGGAAACTTCCGCGGAGCCGCAAAAAGAGCGCAGAAGAAATCAGGCCGCAAAAGGACCTGTTTGTGAAGTGAGATTTACGGCAATCGGATATGAAAACATATGTTTTGTATTGCAGATGGAAGAAGGCCGCATTTTAACGCTTGGACGTGACAAACGCGCGGATCTGATTTTAAATCCGGAGGACAGAAAACTTTCCGGCGTGCACTGCAAAGTACAGTGCCAGGGCAATACGCTGCGGATTTGGGATATGGATTCCACGAACGGGACATTTGTCAATGGCGTGCCGCTGAAAAAAATCAAAACGGCAGTGATCGAAGAGGGGCAGTCTGTACGAATGGGAAGCTATGAGTATAGAATTGCAGTCAGAAACAAAGGAGTATAATATGTCGGAAGAAAGAAGATGCAGCAATTGCATGGCAAAAATGCCCGCAGAGGGCGAACGCTGCCTTGCCTGCGGTTTTGACAACCGGAATGTAGAACAGCCGGAATATGCGCTGCCCTGTAATTCCGTTTTAAAAGACAGGTATCTGATGGGAAGAATTTTAGGACAGGGCGGCTTTGGACTGACTTATATCGCATGGGATACTATTTTAAAAGTTAAGGTAGTCGTAAAAGAATATTTTCCTATGGGAGTGGTAACAAGGGGACAGGGAATGTCAACCGCAGTGCTGTGGAACGCAACGCAGGTGAGCGCCGCGCAGAGACAGCAGGGATACAACAGTTTTATCAGAGAAGCCCAGAAAATGGCGCGGGTAGACCAGATTCCGTCTATTGTACGCGTAAGAGATACATTTCTGGAAAATGAAACGGCCTATATTATCATGGATTATGTGGAAGGCTGCACGTTAAAAGAGAAGCTTTTAAAGGAAGGTCCGATGGCGTTTTCACAGTGCATGGCGCTGCTTCGGCCAATGATAGAAGGACTGTCAAAAGTACATAAGCAGGGGATTATCCACAGAGATATTAGTCCGGATAATATTATGATACAGCCGGACGGCAGCGTAAAGCTTCTGGATCTTGGCGCGGCAAAAGATATGACGGATGTGGGAGGGCCAAAATCGCAGCTTGTAGCAAAAAAAGGATTCAGCCCTCTGGAACAGTATGTAGAGAACGGCAAAATCGGCGGATGGACCGACGTTTATGCGCTGTGTGCCACAATTTATTATTGTATTACGGGAAAACTGCTTCCCGCCGCATTGGAACGGATGGACAACGAAGAAGTTGTGTTTCCGCCCGCTATGAAAGAGGCGCTGCCGGATGATGTGATCCAGGCATTAAAGGACGGACTTGCGTTAAGGCCCGAAAAGCGTATCCAGAGCGCAGAGGAGCTTTTGCAGCGGCTGGATGCTGAAGGTCAAAAAGTACCAGGCGGCAGCGCGGCAGATCCTGCGCCGAAGAAAAAATCAAGCCGGAAAAAGCGGGTGCTTGGTTTCGCGGGCGGATTTTTAGCCGTATGCATTGTTGGATTTATTGCTCTTGCAGCCCTTGGCTCCTCGGGACGAACGGCAAAACGCCTGGGAAATTCCAATGCGAATCTGGCAAACGGCGGCGGTTATGCGGCAATTGACAAAAAATATCTGTATTTTACAGGTATGGACGACGGCTTGTATATAAGTGCCTACAATACGGCGGAAGGCGTTTTTGAAACCGAATCGGCGGAAAAAGTTTTTCAAAACGGGAAATATATCAACGTAGGAAAAGACGCTGTTTATTTCGTGGGCAAAGAGGATGGCCAGAGCGCGGTTTATCAGATGAATCCGGACGGTACCGGATGTAAAGCGCTTATCAGCAATGATGAACAGAAAGGTTACGACAGGCCGCAGTATGTAGAATATGAAAGCGGCAGGGAATATATTTATTACATGCTGGAAAAAGAAGCGGGAGGAAGTTTAAAGGAATTATACCGGTACGATGTAAAAGACGGCGGGGAAGAGCTTTTGCTGGATAAAAATATTTCCTGGTTTAATATTTATGAGGATTCGCTTTATATTATTGCGTTAGAAGACCAGAACAGCATTCTGATGCGTATGAATTTAAACGGAAGAAGCGGGGAAGTTCTGGATGATAAAAATATATATGAGTCGGGATTTGTAGAAGACGGCGCTATGTTTTTGTATTCTCTGAAAAAAGAGAAGACGGTTGTATGTAATTTGGACGGAGAAGAAAAGAAAAGCTTTAGCAGTCTGTATCAGAATACCGACATGAGAGCCGCCTGCGGGTATGGAAACGACTGGTTTTATTACGCGGACCAGAGCGACGGCAGCCTCCGCCGCATGCATCAGGACGGAAAAAGCGACGGCGTTGTGATGGAAGATTATACGGCGGGGCAGATTTGTTATGCCAATGATTCACTTTGGATTCTGAAAGACGATAAAGAATTCCGGCAGCTGTTTCTGGCAGATGACGCCGGAGGCAGCCTGGTGAATTTGTCCGGGCCTGTGAGAAATCTGGAATTTGAAGTGGCCAGTGAAGAGGATTTTACCTGGGAGGATGGTGAAAGCGGAAACGGCGTCGTCATTACCGGATATACTGGAACAATGCAGGAATTTACAATTCCTTCCCAGATTGACGGCAGACAGGTAACAGAAATCGGTGAGGAAGCTTTTGTAGACGGAAGGATGTTAAAAGTCGGCCTGCAGGAAGGCCTGGTAAAAATAGGACGCAGGGCATTTGCAAACTGCTGGGAGTTAGACTATATCAATATTCCGGAGACAGTAAAGGAAATCGGGGCTTTGGCATTGCTGAATGCAAATCTTGATGCTGTTTATATTCCAGCGGGCGTGGATACGATTGGATATGGCGCATTTCTTTTAAGAGGGGATGAAGATTCAGATGTGGAGCTGGAAGCATTTGAAGTCAGTGAAGAAAATACCCGTTTCGTATCGGCTGACGGAGTCCTTTTTCAAAAATCCGAAGACGGAACATTACAGATGATTGCGTATCCGCCGGCAAGAAGCGGGTCTTCTTATTCCATTCCGGAACAGGCGACAGAGCTCTGGCGCTATTCTCTGGGCAGGACAGCATTAGAGTCAGTTGAAATTCCGCCGTCTGTGCAGACGATTTATGATAATGCGTTTTATGGAGATAAACAGTTAAAAAGCATTACGGTCAGTGAGACCTGCAGTCTGCCGTCGGAATACGGCACGGCACTCCGGGTAAATTTTTATGACGGAGAAATGGAAGCGCCGGAGGATACGGCATTTACTTTTGAAGATACGGAAGACGGAACAGGAATTGTCATTACCGGATACACAGGTACACAGACGAGTTTTTCCGTGCCGGAACAAATTGACGGCAAGCCGGTAAAGGAAATCGGGGAGCGTGCGTTTGAAAACGGCGGCGCGGTAAAAATCCATTTGCCGGACGGACTGGAAAAAATCGGACAACTTGCGTTTTTTCACTGCCAGAATTTGGAGTTTATCAGTCTGCCGGAGAGCTTAAAAGAAATTGGCAACATGGCATTTTTAGATACGAATCTTATTTCTGTTTCCATTCCCGCGAATGTATCGGCAATCGGTACAGGGGCATTTCTGCTTAGAAATGACGGGCAGGAGAACAACAGATTCACAGATTTTGAGGTGAGCAGTGAGAATGCTTATTTTGAAGAAAGAGACGGCGTTTTGTGTAAAAAAATGGACAGTGGAAAATTGAGCCTTTTCGCTTATCCGCAGGGAAGAGCCGATGAGTCTTATACGATTCCTGATGATGTAGCAGAAATTGGAGTTTATAGCTTTGCAAGAAGTAAACTGACGTCGGTGGAAATTCCGTCTTCTGTGCGGAAAATTGATTACTATGCATTTGCTGACTGCTATGGGTTAAGCAGTATTGCGGTCAGCCAGAACTGCGAAGTGCTGGAACAGCAGGATGATTCCGAAGACAAGGCACTGGAAATCACGCGATATTAATTTAAGAAAGGCGGGACAAAAGATATGGAAGTGGCAAAGCGCTGCATTTACTGTATGCTTGGTACTGTTTCAAACGGAGTGTGCACACGCTGCGGAAAGCCTGCTTTGGATCCCAGACGTCCCACAGAAGCTTTGCCTGCCCGGTATTTACTGGGCAGGCAATATAGCATTGGCAGAGTATTGGGAAACGGAGGATTCGGCATTACTTATCTTGCCTGGGACTGTAAAAATAACCGGAGGGTTGCCGTAAAAGAATTATTTCCGCGTTATCCGCAGAATTCTTTCCGGCGTTCCGGAGTTCAAATCCTGGTTACGCAAAACGAGCGTCAGGAATTTGAGCATGTGAAAAAGCGTTTCCGTGAGGAAGCGCAGATTCTGCATGAATTAAAGGATGTTCCTGAGGTGATTAATGTTTATCATCTGTTTGAAGAAAACGGTACGGCATATTATGTGATGGAGTATTTAGAGGGCGGAGATTTACGGCACTATCTCAATGAGCGGGGAACGATGAAGTGGGAGGAGCTGGTAAATCCTCTGTGCATGATTCTGCGCGCGCTGCATGCGCTTCACGGCAAAGGGTTGATCCACAGGGACATCAGTCCGGACAATATTTTTATTTCCAACGATGGCAGCGCGAAGCTGATTGATTTTGGCGCGGCGCGTGATTATACCGGAGATTATAAGCTGACGGCAATTTTAAAAGGAAATTTTGCCCCGTTTGAGCAGTTTCGAAGTGATCCGCAGGGACCGTATACAGATATTTATGCTCTTAGCGCAACGCTTTACCTTGCCATAGGAGGAAAGCTGCCGATAAAGGCGCCGGAGCGGATGATGGCGTTTAGTTTTGGGGATCCGGATCCAATGCTGCCGATTCAGGCGATTTGTCCGGATTTGCCGCCGCATGTGGCAAAGGCATTGGGCAAAGGATTGGAGGCCGCGGCAAAGAACCGTCCGCAGACGGTGGCGGAATTTGCGGAAATGCTGTTTCCCGGCCAGAATATCTTTATGGTGAAAAAGATTTCGTCAGAAAGACCGAATATGAATAACCGAAGCGGCGGACAGGGACGGCAGAGTGCAAGAAATCCGCAGACCGGACGGTGTGTGCAGTGTACATGCGGTATATATAAGGGCAGGAGTTTTTCATTATTTCCCGGCATGAATACGGTATTCGGCAGAAATGAAGACTGTACGGTGCGCTATCCTGTAAACAGCGGGGGCATCAGCAGGCGGCAGTGCGTGATGACGTTAGACAATAAGGGAATTGCTTATATACGGGATGAAAATTCTTCTTATGGGACGTTTGTGAACGGGAGCCGGCTGCGGCCTATGACCTGGCAGCCGGTGAGAAGAGGAGATAAGATACAGTTTGCAACGGAGGAGTATTATGTGATGTAGGAGTAGTAAGGTATGGAAATGGGGAAACTATGTGTAAATTGTATGAGCAATATGAATCAGGAAGACAGGTTTTGCGCTATCTGCGGATTTGATAATTACAATAAAAGGAAGACAGGTTATGTTTATGAGCTTCCATGCAATTTTCTTCTTCATGGAAGATATATCATCGGAAAAAGTTTAGGGAGAGGGAGATTTGGAATTACTTATGCTGCATGGGATAAACTTCTGAAAACGAAAGCTGCAGTAA
>CAOKHR010000106.1 GCA_948468325.1 uncultured Lachnospiraceae bacterium
TGCAGATGAACAAATACCCTGCGTGGTTTTGACAAATGTTAACGGTACAGTACACAGGAAGACGGAGGTATGTGGTATGGAAATACAAAAAGCAATAGAAGAGAGAGTTCTGGAAATTGAATCAATTTTAAAGCAATATCTGCCAAAAGAAGAAGGTTATCAAAAGACGGTATTAGAAGCCATGAATTACAGCGTGCTGGCCGGTGGAAAAAGGCTTCGTCCGATGCTTATGATTGAGACATACCGTATGTTTGGCGGCAGTTCTAAAATCATTGAACCGTTTGCAGCGGCAATTGAGATGATTCATACGTATTCTCTCGTGCATGATGATCTTCCGGCTATGGATAACGACGAGTACCGCAGAGGCAGGAAAACGACGCATGCCGTATACGGAGAAGCGATGGCAGTTTTAGCCGGAGACGCTCTGTTAAATTATGCATACGAAACGGCAGCAGAAGCATTTTCCATGGAACCGGACAACCCCCGTATCGGTAGGGCCTTTGGCATTCTGACAAAGAAAGCCGGCGTTTACGGAATGGTAGGAGGACAGACGGCAGATGTGGAATCGGAAGGCGAAACGGGTATTTCAAAAGATAAATTAAATTTCATCTATCGTATGAAAACAGGTGCATTATTAGAGGCGGCGATGTTAACAGGCGCAGTTTTGGCGGGAGCGTCTGATAAAGAACAGCAGATGATTGAAAAAGCGGCAGGAGAAGCGGGACTTGCTTTTCAGATTCAGGACGATATTTTAGATGTGACAAGCTCGCTTGAAGTACTCGGAAAGCCGGTGGGAAGCGATGAAAAAAATAAAAAAGCCACTTATATTGCAATGGAAGGAATGGAGCAGGCAAGAAAAGATGCAGAAATGTATTTTGGGAATGCATTGGAATATTTGGATTCTGTCTCCCATAAAAATCCGTTTTTGCCTGAATTATTACGATATTTGATACATCGGGAGAAATAGGGGTGCCAGAATGGTATTAGAGAAGATAAAGCAGGAGAATGACATTAAAAAATTAAGCAGGGACGAGCTTTTGGTTCTTGCGGATGAGATCAGAGAATTTCTGCTCCAGAAGATTGCAGTTTCCGGAGGTCATCTTGCATCTAATCTGGGTGCGGTGGAGCTGACAATGGCATTACATCTTGCATTTGAATTACCGAAGGATAAGATTGTATGGGATGTCGGACACCAGTCTTATACCCATAAAATATTAACCGGACGGATGACGGGATTTGACAGCCTGCGTAAATATGGCGGTATGAGCGGATTCCCCAAAAGAAAAGAAAGCGACTGTGACTGTTTTGATACCGGTCATAGCTCAACTTCAATTTCCGCAGGTTTGGGATATGCGCTTGCAAGGCAGATTAAGGGGGAAGATTATAAAGTCATTTCCGTAATCGGAGACGGGGCAATGACCGGCGGAATGGCTTACGAAGCATTGAATAATGCTTCCAGAATTCGTTCTAATTTCATTATTGTTTTAAATGATAATAATATGTCCATTTCGGAAAATGTCGGCGGTCTTTCCAAACATCTGAATTATCTGCGGACAACAGAATCTTATCAGGAAATTAAAACGGGACTTGCAAATTCATTAAGTAAAATCCCTGTCTGCGGCGAGCGTATTGTCTCACGTATCCGAAAGACAAAAAGCGGGATTAAACAGCTTTTAGTTCCCGGAATGCTTTTTGAAAATATGGGCATTATGTATCTCGGTCCGGTGGACGGCCATGATATACAGGCGCTTGTGCGGGTATTTCGGGAAGCAGCCAAATTTCAGGGGCCGGTTCTTATTCATGTGATTACAAAAAAAGGAAAAGGGTATCTTCCGGCAGAACGTCATCCGGCGAGATTTCACGGAACAGAGCCTTTTGATATAGAAACGGGTCTTCCGCTCAAAAAGCGGCTGAAAGCCAATTACACGGATGTTTTTTCTACGGTGATGTGCAAATTGGGCGCCCGTGATGAAAAAGTCGCAGCCGTTACGGCAGCAATGGAAGACGGGACAGGCTTAAAAAGATTCCACAATATGTTTCCGGAGCGTTTTTTTGACGTTGGAATTGCCGAGGAACATGCCGTTACTTTTGCGGCGGGACTGGCAGCGGCAGGCTTAAAACCGATTGTAGCCGTATATTCTTCCTTTTTGCAGAGAGCTTACGACCAGATTCTTCACGACGTCTGTATCCAGAATCTTCCGGTAGTATTTGCAATTGACCGGGCAGGACTTGTAGGCAGTGACGGGGAGACACATCAGGGAATTTTCGATCTTACGTATCTTTCCGGTATCCCGAATATGACAATTTTAGCTCCGAAAAATAAGTGGGAGCTTTCGGACATGGTAAAATTTGCAGTGGATTTTCCGTCTCCGATTGCGATTCGTTATCCACGGGGCGAAGCGTACGACGGACTGAAAGAATTCAGAGAGCCGATTGTATATGCAAAGAGCGAAGTAATCTATGAAGAGAGTGAAATTCTGCTTCTGGCGCTTGGAAGTATGGTAAAAACGGCGGCAGAAGTACGGGAGGGCCTGCATGAAAGGGGAATTGCAGCTACACTTGTCAATGTACGTTTTGCAAAACCACTGGATGAAGAATTGATTTTAAATTTGGCCCCCAAGCATAAACTGATTGTGACTCTGGAAGAGAATGTAATCAACGGTGGTTTTGGAGAGCATGTGACGGAGTTTATGTGCCGCAGCAGATGTAAATGCCGTATTTTAAATATTGCGATTCCGGATGATTACGTAGAGCACGGAAATGTGGACATTCTGCGCAAAGAGCTGAAAATTGACGCACTTTCTATTATAGAAAGAATTGTTTTAGAAGGATGAATCAATGAAAGAACGTTTGGATTTATTACTGGTTGAAAGAGGGCTTGCACCGTCCAGAGAAAAAGCAAAGACGATGATTATGGAGGGAAATGTATTTGTAGACCATCAGAGAGAAGATAAGGCGGGCAGTACATTTTCCAGAGACTGTGAAATAGAGATTCATGGAAATACACTGAAATATGTCAGCCGCGGAGGGCTGAAATTAGAAAAAGCAGTCAGCAGTTTTCATATCTCGTTACAGGACAAGATCTGTATGGATATTGGCGCTTCTACGGGAGGGTTTACGGACTGCATGCTGCAAAACGGAGCAAAAAAAGTATATGCCGTAGATGTGGGATATGGGCAGTTCGCATGGAAGCTGCGCACCGATGAGCGGGTGGTCTGTATGGAGAAAACCAACATCCGTTATGTGACGCCCGAAGATATTTCAGACGTGCTGGATTTCACGTCTGTAGATGTTTCTTTTATTTCGCTGACAAAAGTGTTAGGGCCGGCAAAAGAACTGCTGAAAGATACAGGAGAGATGGTATGCCTGATTAAACCGCAGTTTGAGGCAGGCAGAGAAAAAGTCGGAAAAAAGGGTGTTGTCAGAGACAGAGAAGTGCACAAAGAAGTCATTCGGAAAGTAATGGATTATGCTGTTTCTTTGGGATTTGCCATACGAAATCTGGAATTTTCGCCGATTAAAGGACCAGAGGGAAATATTGAATACCTTTTACATATCCAAAAGGGCGGGGAAGGAATTGGAAATGGGGCTGCAGACATTGATGCGGCAGTGGAAGCAGCGCATTCAAAGCTGGATAAATAAATATGAAAAATTTTTGCATTATTACCAATTCTTATAAAGATAAGAATTACGAACTTACCAATCAGATGAAGTCTTTTATTGGTTTAAAAGGGGGAAGCTGTCATGTAATTAAAGAGGGCGGGGAGATTCCGGACTGCACAGAGGGAATTTTTGTACTCGGAGGAGACGGAACGCTGATTCGTACAGCAGGCATTGCATCCCAAAAAGATATTCCGCTAATCGGAGTGAATCTCGGACATCTGGGATATTTGTGTGAACTGGAAGAGCATAATGTGTGTCTGGCGATTGAAGAAATGATGAAAGGCAATTACATTATCGAGGAACGTATGATGTTAAGCAGTGACCGGATTTTACGGACTGCTTTAAATGATATTGTCATCTGCAGAAAAGGGGCGCTGCAGCTTGTAGAGCTGACGGTGTCTGTCAACGGAGAATATCTCTATACGTTTCGGGCGGATGGGATGATTGTCGCCACACCGACCGGATCTACCGGATACAGCATGTCGGCAGGCGGGCCGATTATAGATCCGAAAGCGCGTATGATATTGATTACGCCCATCAATGCCCATGATTTAAATGCCAAAAGCATTGTCGTCAGCGCGGAAGATACGGTGTCAATAGAATTAAAAGCCAGGCAGCCAGAAAAAGATGAGCGGGTAGATGTAAACTTTGACGGCGAGTATGCTTTAGAGCTGTTGCCGGGAGATTTTATCGACATATGCGCATCCGGGCAAAAAACAAAAATAATTAAATTAAGTAAAATCAGTTTTTTTGAAATTCTTAGAAGGAAGATGCAGGGATACTAGGATGAAAACAAAAAGACATGTGAAAATATTAGAATTAATCCGAAAAAATGATATTGAAACGCAGGAAGAGCTTTCCGATTATCTGGAAAAAGAAGGGTATCATGTGACGCAGGCAACGGTATCGCGGGACATCCGTGAGCTGAAGCTTACAAAAGTCGCTACAAAAAAAGGCCGGCAGAAATATGTTTCACTGGCAGAAAATACAGATGATATGGGAGAAAAATATAACCATATTTTTCAGAACGGATTTGTATCTATGGATATGGCACAGAATATTCTTGTGGTAAAAACAGTTCCGGGCATGGCAATGGCAGTCGCGGCAGCATTAGACGCCATGAATTACCATGAAATTGTAGGAAGCATTGCCGGAGACGATACCATTATGTGCGCAGTCCGTACCGTGGACGATACGGTTACCTTAATGGAGCGTCTGCGTAAAATAGTCGGAGACAGTTAAAGGAGAATATATGTTACAAAATCTGCATGTAAAAAATTTAGCTTTAATTGATGAAGCCGAAGTAGAATTTGAACCGGGTTTAAATATTATGACGGGTGAAACAGGAGCCGGAAAATCAATTATTATCGGCTCTGTCAGCCTTGCGCTCGGCGGAAAGCTTCCGAAAGAAATGATTCGTGAAAATGCACCGTTTGGATTGGTAGAGCTGACATTTCTCATCGAAGATGAAGCATTAAAACAAACGCTTGAAGCAATGGATATTTTCCCCGAAGATGGCTGTTTAATTTTGAGCCGTAAAATTGTAAACGGCAGAAGCGTCTTAAAAATCAACGGAGAAAGCGTTCCGGCATCAAAAGTAAAGGAAGTTGCGGGATATTTGATAGACATACATGGACAGCATGAGCATCAGTCTTTGCTGGTTCGGAAAAATCATTTGAATATTCTGGACAGTTATGCAAAAAACCGTCTTGCGAAAGAAAAAGAAAAGTTAAAAGCATCGTATGCCGTTTACAAAAAAATAAAGTCAGAGCTGGAAGAAGCAGAGACTGACACGGCAAAGCGGGAACGTGAAATGTCATTTCTTTCTTATGAAGTAGAGGAAATTGAAGCTGCGCATCTGATTCCCGGCGAGGACGAGCAGTTAGAGCAGGATTACAGACGGCTTTTAAACGGACAGAAAATTATGGAATCGCTGACAGGAGCATACGAAAAGACAAGTGAAGGATACGAATCTGCGTCCGTTCAGATTAGCCATGCGCTAAAGAATCTGGCTTCTGTTTCCGAATATGACGAGCCGGTTGCCGGTTTTGAAAACCAGTTAATGGAAATTGACAATCTTTTGAATGATTTTAATCGTGAAATCGCAGACTATATATCAGAAACTTCTTTTGATGAAGAAACATTTGCGGAAGTTGAAAACCGGCTGGACGAAATCAATCGTTTAAAATCCAAATACGGAAAAACGATAAAAGAAATTTTAGATTTTGCGGCCGAAAAAAAAGAGCGTTTGGAAAAACTTTCCGATTACGATGCTTATCTGGAAAATCTTCAGTCTGAATTTAAAAAAATCGAAAAAGAAGTTATGGAGGAATCCAAAACAGTGTCCGAAATACGCCAGAGTGCGGCGCTGGAATTGACAGAATCCATTCGTAAAGAACTTATGGATTTGAATTTTCTGGATGTTTCTTTTTCCATGAAGTTTGAAAAATTAGATTATTTTACGGCGAACGGATATGATGATGCAGAATTTTTAATTTCCACAAATCCCGGAGAGCCTTTAAAATCACTGGAAAAAATTGCCTCCGGCGGTGAGCTTTCCAGAATTATGCTCGCAATCAAAACCGTTTTGGCAGATATAGATGATGTCGGAACTCTGATTTTTGATGAGATTGACACGGGAATCAGCGGCCGCACGGCGCAGATGGTATCCGAGAAAATGAATGCATTGGGAAGAAGCCATCAGATTATCTGTATTACGCATCTGCCGCAGATTGCGGCGATGGCCGACAGCCATTATCTGATTGAAAAATCAGTATCCAACCAGACGACGATTTCTACAATACGTTCGCTGGATGATAAAGAGAGCATAGGCGAACTTGCAAGAATGCTCGGCGGTGTGAAAATTACCGATACGGTAAGGAAAAGTGCAAAAGAAATGAAAGAATTGGCAGCAAATACAAAAAAAACATTGGGTGAATCGAAATAAAACGTACATACTAAGAGGGATACAGCGCGTATCCTTCTTTTTGTATGCCTTCTTTGAAAGGAGATTAGTACGATGATTTATCATAAATTTCAAAAGCACAGTAAGAAAATTTTTTTGGCAGCATTTTTATATTTGATTATATTTTCGGAAAATCTTTTATGTGATTCGATACCGGATGAAATATATGCTGTAAGTGGTGAGGAGGAAGAAATCTGTTTTCCGGTTCCGGTGACAGTAGAAAAAAAGGAAGAGAGCATTCCGGTATTTTTGGATCAGACGAAAACTATTGGCAGCATAAGCCAGAGTCAGGATTATATACTGTCCTGCAAGTTTTTAAACCTGATTCCGGTGAAAGAAGTTTCCGTACACGTCGTGGAAAAGAGATATGTGATGCCTGGCGGGATTCCGGTTGGAATTTATACAAAAACAAAAGGCGTTTTGATTATCGGAACAGGAAAGGTTACTGCGGCGGACGGGCTTGTATATGAGCCGGCAAGTCAGATAGTAAAGAGCGGAGATTATATTGTGTCGGTAAACGGCGCAGAAATTTCCCGAAAGGAAGAACTGGTGGAGATGGTGAACGATTCGAAAGGAGACGCGGTTGTTCTTGGGGTTTTGCGTGACGGAGAACCGATAGAACTTAAGATTGAGCCGACAGTTTTAAAAGACGGCACGTATAAACTCGGTATATGGGTACGGGATGATATGGCCGGTGTGGGAACGCTGACATATATCAGTCAGAATATGCAGTATGGTGCACTCGGGCATCCGGTCAGCGACGGAGATACTGGAAATATGATTTCTCTGCAGGAAGGCAAAGTGTACAGCACTGACATTGTCGGAATTGTAAAAGGCGAGGACGGGGCGCCGGGCGAGCTGACCGGAGTCATTAATTATAAAGACGAATATTGTCTGGGCACCATAGAGGAAAATACAAAAACAGGAATTTACGGAACACTTAGCAGACTTCCGGATGAAATGGAGGATGCGTATGTCGAGGTCTGTATGAAACAAAACATCGAGCAGGGAGCAGCTTATATTCTTTCTGCTTTAGACGGAAATGTGCAGCAGTATCAGATTGAGATTGACGAGGTGGATTTTAGCAGCAAAGAAGAGAACAAAGGAATTTTATTTCACGTGACAGATGAAAGGCTTTTAGCAGAAACAGGAGGAATTGTGCAGGGCATGAGCGGAAGCCCGATTCTGCAGAACGGCAAAATTGTCGGGGCCGTTACGCATGTGTTTATTTCGGATGCCACAAAGGGATACGGGGTCTTTATTGA
>CAOKHR010000107.1 GCA_948468325.1 uncultured Lachnospiraceae bacterium
AATTGATGTAATTGGCAAAAAAATAACAATTGCAGGTTCCGGCGGCGCAGCGACGGCAATCCAGATTCAGGCAGCATTAGACGGCGTTTCGGAAATATCCATATTTAATATCAGAGATAAATTTTGGGACAATGCACAGGATACGGTAGAAAAAATTACCGCGAAGACAAACTGTAAAGCGGCTTTGTATGATTTGGCGGATTTAGATAAGCTGAAGGAAGAAATAGAAGATTCCTGTCTCTTCGCAAATGCAACAGGCATGGGCATGAAGCCAGGGGAGGGACAGACATATATTCCGGACAAATCATTTTTCCGTCCTGATTTGGTTGTGACAGATGTCATTTATTCTCCCCCAGAAACAGTAATGCTTAAGATGGCAAAAGAGGCCGGATGCAAAACGATGAATGGTATGGGAATGCTTTTGTTCCAGGCTGCGGCAGCTTTTAAGTTATGGACAGGGAAAGAAATGCCGATAGAACATATGAAAGAAACGTTAAAGATCCGTTATGATGCTTAAGGACTGCCAGACGGGAGGTGCAGGATTGATGCCTGTTGTAATAAGAAATGTAAAAATCGGAGAGGGAATTCCTAAAATCTGTGCACCGATTGTCGGAAAGACAAAAGAAGAGATTTTAAGTGAGGCCAAGCTGCTGCTGTCTGCTTCTGCAGATCTGGCAGAATGGCGTACAGACTGGTTTTGCGATATATTTGAAACAGAAGAAGCCGCGGCGGTATTAAAAGAACTTCGGGAAATGCTAGGAGATCTGCCGCTGCTGTTTACATTCCGTACTGCGGCAGAGGGCGGAGAAAAAAGTATAGAGTCCGGAGAATATTTGGCGTTAAACAAAGCAGCAGCACGCTCCGGTTTTGTGGATTTGCTGGATGTCGAGCTGTCGGCGGGGGAGGATGTTGTATCGGACATTATTGCGGAAGCGCACAGTAACGGTGTCGTAGCAGTGGCATCCAGCCATGATTTTTCGGGCACGCCGATGCGGGAAGAAATTATCAGGCGGCTTTGTAAGATGCAGTCACTGGGGGCGGACATTCTGAAAATGGCGGTAATGCCTAAAAGTCCCGGAGATGTTCTGACATTGCTTTCGGCTACAGAGGAAATGCACAGGAAATATGCAAAATGCCCGTTGATAACGATGGCGATGTCCGGTACGGGAATGGTTACAAGACTGTGTGGCGAACTGTTCGGTTCGGCAGTGACATTTGGAGCGGCGGCAAAAGCATCTGCACCGGGGCAGATTGGGACGGGAGAACTGGCAGCAGTATTGTCGCTGTTCCACAAAAATTTACAGGACATTTAATCCATAACAAAAACAGGCAGTTGGAAAGGAGAGGAGAAAACGAAGGAGACAGCTGTTTTTCTGGATTTTCAATATTAGCGTGTCTGCCGGATGACGCAGACAGGAAAGAATGAAAAAGGATTTTGGAAAGGAGAAGGAGTATGAAGTTAAGAAAAGTTGTATCTGGTATTCTGGCTTGCGCCATGATACTAAGTTCTGTACCAGCTTCGGCAAATGAAGCGGGGGAAGGCAAAATAGGAGATGAAATACAGCAAGGGCCGCATCTTTCTTACATTGCACCAAGAGAGGGAGGATTCCCGATGCCGGCAAGAGTTTCGGCGGGGAGCGAGCACTATGCAGAATTTGCCGACAGGGCAAAAAATCCGGTAACGCTTGTTAATGTGGATGAAAGCGGAACACAGATAGTAGAAAATGCGGATGGTATATGGGGGTTTAACGGACAGGTAAAATCGGAGTCAGCTGCAGATAAATTTGATGTTACCGGAAATACACCGATGATTATTTCATTTAAGCTGTATTTGAAGAAGCTGGGAGCCGGCGGTAATGGTAATGTGCTTGTTTCGAAAGGAGATTGCCAATACTGTATTTCGCTGATTGGAAACGGATTGAGATTTCATTCTTCATTAGATGGGGCGAGCTGGCGAAACTACGCATTTAACAATTGTTTTAAAAAAACGAATCAGTGGTATGATGTGGTTTTTGTAAAAGACGGGGACGAGGGTGTTCGTTTTTATGTGGATGACCAGGCCGGCGAGCTTTCCAGTTACCGAAGCCTTGGACATTTTGATGATGCGTTTAGTATCGGAACTATGATGCAGAACGGGGCAGGAACAAGAAATTTTACTTCAGATTATGGTTATCTGGCTGATGTGAAATTCTATAATGGCGCCGCTATGGAAGGCGAAGAGAAAGAGGCGTTTGAGAAAGCAGTTAATTTAAGGGAATGGGATGCGCTGGAAGATGACGGCGTGATTCCCCTTTATAAAATACTGGAGTCTACACTGCCTACGGCTGATTTTTCACTCAGGCCATACCGGACAGTAACAGAATGGAGTGAAGGCCAGGAAAACAGTGAGTTTACAGGCAGCTTCCGGTGCGGAACAGGATATACGGCGACAACGACGCTGACGGTGCGCGACGGTGAGGAGTTTACGTTTACGGATGAGATGAAAGATGTAGTGGAAAGTAGCATCGCACCAACTGTTGTTTACAACAAAATCCCGTCAGAACAGCTTGAAGGGGCAGCAGACAGTGAGACGTTTAACCATGCTAAAGACGGAGATGCAACCGCAGCTGTGGATGGGCTTGAAACTACGTATTGGCACAGCAATTATGCTGGAGTAAATGAGGTAAACTTTAGCAGTACCGATAATAAGAATAATACTTATACAATTACATTGGAAGAGCCGGCTAATATCGGAAAATTTGCATATGTGCCAAGAAGCGGCGGCGGAAATGGAACCATTACGAATACAGACCTGTATTATAGCACAACGGCAGACGGTGATGATTTTCAGCTCATTAAAAGCGGTATTGCATGGAATAATGATGCGGCTACAAAGGAAGTAGTGTTTGATTCGGAAATAAGTAATGTAAAGAGAATACGTATAGTAGCAAATAGTTCGTACTCTGACAGCAGTAAAGATTTTCTTTCAGCAGCAGAATTTTACCTGTATGAAAAAGAAGTATTTCCGGCTCCGGCGGTGGAAGCTACACTTTCAGGCGATAAAAAGCAAATGACAGTGAAAGTTTCTTATGATGCTTCTAATATACCATGTACTCATAAAGCGGCTTCCGTTTCTATAGGAAATATTGTTGATATGGAAGCCGGTAAAACGCGTCAGCTGAACCCGGCAGTCTTGATGGATGACGAAACATCAATGGACAGTCATAAAGGATTCGAGGCAGGGACAATTCAGTATAGATATGAAAGTGATACGCCGACAGTAGCTGCTGTGAATGAAGACGGACTCGTTACTGCAGTGGCGGAAGGAAAAGCCAAGATTACTGTTACGGCAACGATACAGGGACAGGATCCTATCGAAATGCAGGTTGATGTGGAAGTATTTGCAGAAGGAAGCATGTTCCTGCATCCGGAGATGAAGTATATAAAGCCGACAGCAGGAAATTATCCGGAAATTGCAGAAGTGTGGCTGAACAGAGAGCTTTCAGATTCTCATCCGACTATAGTTACGGATGTGGCGGAAGGAGAAGCGCGTCTTGTGCCTGTGGAAGAGGGCGGAGAACTTATTGCTGTGGAGAAAGAAGGGCTGATTGCATTTAACGGTCAGTACAAATCTACCGGTACGACAAATCAGTTTAATGTAACAGGCAATAAGCCGCTTGTTATTATGTTTAAGCTATGGGTTGAGAAACTTCCGACAGGGAATGAAAATGATACGGAACGGGCAATTGTAACAAAAGGAAATCAGTTTTCTTTTGCTATTAAGAATGCAGGTGATACGGATAATGTGGCGAAGCTGCGTTTGGGTATGATGGGAATTAACGAAGACTGGCCGCTTGCTTCCTATACAATTCCGGATAACTGGACAGGAAAGTGGCATGATATTGTCATAGTCTTTGACGGCAAGAACACAAAAGACAGTATGGGATTTTTCGTGGATGGAGAGTTTGTAGCAAATGGAACGGATCATATTGGAACAATTGGAGAGAAAGATAATGTGCCATCTTCAAACGGTGATCCGCTTCGCCCATTTACTATCTGCGGAAAAGCGGAAGAATTAAATCAGGTATTTACAAAAGAAGATGGTTATCTGGCAGGCTTGAAGTATTTTGATGTTTCAAAAGTGGCTCCGGAACTTGTAGACGATATTAATTTGTCTGAACTGGGAAATGAGCATGGAGCGGCAATGATAAAATATATGCTTGATGCAAAAGACAGAACGGCGCATATTACAGCAACTCCATATAAAATGCAGACGACCTGGAGTGTTGCAGGGGAAACGGATGTTATGGACGGAAAAATACCGTTTACGGCTGCAAATATCAGAGACAAGGGCTATACGGCAACAACAGTGCTGACGGCGTACGGAGATTTCGTATTTGATGCAGGCGAAGTAGAACATATTAAAGATGAACTGAGGCATATTTATGTAGAACCTGAAATTGACAGCACATTAATCAGTCAGACGGCGGAAATATCAGACGATAACAAAGTTCTGACAGTAAAGCTTACATTCTTTCCGAGGAAAATGCAGGCGCCGTCTATTACGTACACGTCGCCGATTCCGGGTGGTACGCCGAGAAGACAGCCGATTTCAAATGATACTGATGCCCATTATACAATGGCAGATTCTGTCTGGAGTGTTGTAGGCGGAGCAGTTATAACAGAGAATCAGCAGTTTGCCCCAATTACAGATACGAATAAGTACCAGGTACAGACGGTGTTAACGACAAAAGGTGATTATCTGTTTGATGACAGCGCAGAATATATTGCACAGGTAAAAGAGAATATTGCAACGCAGCGTTTTGGAAATGTAGAAGCAACAGTGGATGTTAATGTGGCGTCAGACGGAAGTACTATGACAATCACTGTAACATATGCAAAGCCGATTTATACGGTTACATTTGATTTGAATGGAGCAACGTCTCCTGCTTCGGAAGCGATGCAGTCTGTTTCAACCGGGAATCTGCCAAACAAACCGGATGATCCGACAAAAACCGGAAGTGAATTTGTATGCTGGTATGAAAACGGAGATGCGGCACAGGCGACATATGATTTTACAAGGCCAATTACGAAAAATGTCAGCCTGGTTGCAAAATGGGCCAGATATTTAAATGTTATTATTGATACAGGAATTGACGGCCAGCCGACACAGATAGAAACTGTCTTAGAAGGACAGAAAATGAATGAACCGCCTACACCGGATAATGGTACGAAAGAATTTTTAGGCTGGTACTTAAAAGTTGGCGAAACATACACAGAGTTTAATTTTGATAATCCGGTGACAGAAGAGATGACCCTGTATGCAAGGTGGTATGACCCAGAGCATCCGACAACGGCTGAAGTAATATTTATGGATGGAGACAGGCAGCTGGATAAAAAGACTGTGACTGTAGGAGATAAAGTTACGCTGCCCACAGATCCTGTAAAAGACAACTATACGTTTGGAGGATGGTTTGTGGATGAAGATTGTACGCAGCCATTTAATGCGGATACCCGTATTACATCTGATACGATACTGTATGCAAAATGGACGCCTGTTGAAGTAGAGATAACAGGAATTGTCATTGACCCACAGGAATTTACGCTGGAAATTGACGGCACGAAGACACTGACAGCGAAAGCAGAGCCGGAAAATGCAGGAGCTGTGGAAGTAGACTGGAGTTCTGATGATGAGGCTGTTGCAATTGTGGACGAAAACGGTCTGGTAACAGCAAAAGCAGTCGGATCGACAAAAATCAAAGCAACACTGAAAACAGATCCGGAAATCATCGGAGAAGCTTCTGTAACCGTAACGGAAAAAAGTATAGTTACAGAAAAGAATAAATATACAGTAACATTTGACAGTAAAGGCGGTTCTGCTGTTGCGGCACAGACGGTAGAAGAAGGAGCCTTGGCAGCACAGCCGGCAAATCCGACAAGAGAAGGTTATACGTTTGGAGGATGGTATACCGATGAAGCACTTTCGCATGCATATGATTTTAAAACGGCAGTAAGCGGAAATATTACACTTTATGCGAAATGGCAGGCAGTAGAAGCACAGCCTTTGAAAAAAGGAGCAAAAATTGTTGCCGGAGACGTTGAAGTTCAGGTTTTGGATGCGGATAAGAGAACGGTTGCAATCAGTAAGGGGATGACTAAGAACAAGAAAAAGGTTACGATTCCGGCTGCGATAGAAGCAAACGGACTTACGTATACCGTAATCGGTGTTGCAAATAAAGCGTTCAAAGGCAATACGAAAATTACACAGATTACACTTCCTGCAAGTGTTAAATCAGTAGGAACACAGGCGTTTGCTGGATGTAAGAATCTGAAAAAAGTGATTTTAAAAGGAAAAACATTTAAACCGGGCAAAAATTCTTTCAAGCAGACATCTTCAAAACTGAAAATCAGCGCAAAGAAAATGAGCAAAAAGCAGCGTGCGAACCTTCAGAGGCAGATTAGAAGCAAAGGAAATAACAAAAAAGCAAAAGTTACAAAGTAAAAGAAAATAAGTAACAGCGGCAGGAGAATCAGCGGAGAAATCTGCGGTTCGCCTGCCGTTATTGTTATCTGGCATTGGACAGAAACGAATAATATAAAATTCTGCGGGAAATTTAAGAAAAACACTTGCATTTCTGCAAATCTTCCTGTATAATATCCAATGCTGTGACATGATAGCGGTGAAGCGTGAGGTTGCTGCTTTTATAGCAGGTTTTCCGTGGAGCGAATGTCAAGTTAGGAAACTGGCGACAAGTCACTGTATCACGAATAACTGTCTACAAATATGAAGTAGAAACAACGTGTGAGTATATGACACACACGGGAGAGTGTACAGTCACCGCTTGTCGTACTGAAGTAAAGTGCGAA
Source organism: uncultured Lachnospiraceae bacterium (assembly GCA_948468325.1). GTDB lineage: Bacteria > Bacillota > Clostridia > Lachnospirales > Lachnospiraceae > Roseburia_B. Next base: position 6,847 of record CAOKHR010000107.1, read on the forward strand.
AAGGAGGCGACTTTTTTTATGGCAAGTCAGGTAATGAGAATCACATTGAAAGCGTATGATCATGAGCTTGTTGATGCATCTGCAAAGAAAATTATTGAAACTGTAAAGAAGAACGGATCACAGGTGAGCGGGCCGGTGCCACTTCCGACGAAAAAGGAAGTTGTTACGATTCTTCGTGCCGTACACAAGTACAAAGATTCCAGAGAGCAGTTTGAGCAGAGAACGCACAAGAGGCTGATTGACATTATTACGCCGACACAGAAAACAGTTGATGCATTATCCCGTTTGGAAATGCCGGCTGGTGTGTATATCGACATCAAAATGAAAAACAAGTGATTTTTCAGACAGCTTAGTCACAAAAATGATCAGCAACACAAATTATTTTGGGAAAGAATGAATCCTCGAAGGTTTAATATAGAAGTTATGCAAGGCATCCACTTATATTGACTGTTCTAGGATGAACGCAGACAATGCGTTCCGCTGTAGGAAAACAGGAGGTAAAGGAATGAAGAAAGCTATTTTAAGCACAAAAGTCGGAATGACTCAAATCTTCAATGAAGATGGTACCTTAGTGCCTGTTACAGTATTGCAGGCAGGACCGTGTGTTGTAACTCAGATTAAGACAGTAGAGAACGATGGTTACAGTGCGGTACAGGTCGGATTTGTTGACAGAAAAGATAAGGTGATCAACAAAGACGCAAACGGCAAAAAGGAGATCAGATACAGACACGGCACAAACAAAGCCGAAAAAGGGCATTTTGAAAAAGCCGGAGTTTCCAGCAAAAAATACGTCAGAGAGTTTAAGTTTGAGAACGCAGAAGATTACAAACTGGCTGACGAAATCAAAGCTGACATCTTTGCTGCAGGCGACAAAGTAGATGTTACTGCAATCACGAAAGGAAAGGGATTCCAGGGTGCAATTAAGCGGCACGGACAGCACAGAGGACCTATGACACATGGTTCCAAGTTCCATCGTCATCAGGGTT
>CAOKHR010000108.1 GCA_948468325.1 uncultured Lachnospiraceae bacterium
AGGCGGCACAGAGCGATATTATTTTGAATGCACATAAAATTAATGACGGCAGCCAGGTGGCGCTGGATAATAAAAGTATGGATTTTTTCTTTTTGAAAAGATATGATGCAGATACCATTATCAATGTGGTGATTCAGCTGATTGCGCAAAAGCTGCCAAAATTTGTAGATGCGTCTCCATTCGATATTCAGGTGCTTACGCCTATGAAGAAAGGGCTGCTCGGGGTAGAACGCTTAAATCAGATTTTGCAGCAGTATCTGAATCCGAAATCAGACGATAAAAAGGAAAGAGAGCATGGCGGCAGAATTTTCCGTGAAGGAGATAAAGTCATGCAGACAAAAAATAACTATCAGTTGGAATGGGAAGTCCGAAGCAAATACGGCATTCCGGTGGAAAGAGGGCTGGGCGTATTTAACGGAGACATGGGAATTGTCCGGGAACTGAATGAATATGCCGAGGTACTTACGGTTGAGTTTGACGAAAGCCGCATGGTAGAATATTCTTTTAAAAATCTGGATGATCTGGAGCTTGCATATGCAGTTACAATTCATAAATCACAGGGCTCGGAATATCCGGCAGTCATCATTCCTTTATTAAAAGGGCCGGCAATGCTGATGAACCGGAATCTGCTTTATACTGCCGTAACAAGGGCGAGGCAGTGTGTTGTATTGGTCGGAGACGAAAATACATTTGAATTTATGGTACAGAATACAAAGTGTCAGAAGCGTTATTCGGGACTTTCCGGAGAAATAACAAAGAGTGAATTAGAATGAGAATAAATATCAGAAACTGCCTGCAGATTGTGAGGAAGGCAGATGAGAAACTGCTGGATTTTTTGTATCCGCCGCGATGTCCCATTTGTGACAAAGTGGTTCTGCCGGAAGATAAAATATGTCCGGAGTGCAGAAAAAAGATACATGAGGCGGCAGACCCGGTTTGTATGAAGTGCGGCAAACCGCTGTCAAATGAGAGAAAGGAATATTGTTTTAACTGCGGAAAAAGGAATTATAATTTTACACAGGGCAGGGCATTGTGGATTTATGAAAAAGAAGTAAAAATGTCTGTCTACCGTTTTAAATATCAGGACAGAAGAGAATACGCAAAAGTATATGCATCTGAAATTGTCAAAAAATACGGAGGATGGATTAGAGATAAAAAAATTCAGGCAGTGATTCCGATTCCGCTGCATAGGAACAGGAAAAGAAAGAGAGGATATAATCAGGCAGAAATTCTTGCGGAAGAAATAGGCAGAATGCTTGACCTGCCGGTTTATCCAAAACTTTTAATCCGGGTGCGCGACACCAGGCCGCAGAAAATGCTTAACGATGCCGAACGGAAAAATAATCTGAAAAAAGCTTTTAAAATGGAAGAAAATATTGTACAATTAAACCGTGTTTTATTGGTTGATGATATATATACAACAGGGAGCACATTAGATGCAGCGGCATCTGTGCTTAAAGATGCGGGTATTCTGCATGTTTATACCTGCTGTATTAGTATAGGAAAAGATGATTAGGAGGAGTTTGAATGGAAGTAAAGAGCTGTAGGAATTGTGGAAGACTGTTCAATTATTTACAGGGGCAGCCGATTTGTGCGGCATGCAAACAGAAGCTGGAAGAGAAATTTGTTAAGGTAAGAGATTATATAAGGGAAAATGATTCAGCTTCCATGAAAGAAATTTCGGATGCAAATGATGTTTCCGTGAAACAGATTAAACAGTGGGTGCGTGAGGAACGGCTGACTTTTTCATCCAAATCTGCTGTGGGTATTGAATGTGAAACATGTGGTGCTATGATTCGGACGGGACGTTTCTGCGATAAATGTAAAAATAATATGGCGAATAATTTGAAGCAGATGTATGCAATCCCTTCTGCGGAAGAAAAGTCGGACAGACGGCAGAGAGACAAAGACCGTATGCGTTTTTTGGATAAAACATGATAATGAATATATAAAAAAGACGGTTTATACCGTCTTTTTTGGAAAAACTTTGCATTTAAAGCGTTGTATGGTATACTGTCCATAGATATGCAGTTTATAAAAATATATGGGGGAAATTATGTTAAACCAGGAACGTGTATGTGAAATGACCAGGCTTGCAATTTTTGACAGGAATAAAGGACAGGAATGCAGGCCGATGATCCAGTATTTTCGTAAAGATTATATAGCAAAAGAAATGCTGAAAAGTTTGATAACAGGTACCATTGCTTTTGGGCTGCTGGCTGTGATGCTGCTGTTGTACTACTATGAAGACCTGGCAGAAGAGATGAGTTCCATAGATATCCGGCAGACTGCCGTCAGAGGAATTTTATGCTATGCAGTATGTATGGGAATATACTTTCTGATTACTTATATCGTATATTATATCCGGTATGCAAAAGGCCGTCATGAGGTAAAGAAATACTATATGCATTTGAAAAAAGTGAACAGGCTTTACCAGGAAGAAGAACAGATATAGGATATGGGAACCAAAAGGCAGGAGGGATGAAAGTTGACAGGTTTGTTAGAGATAAAGGAAAAGATAAAAAATATATATGGGAAATTCGATGTATATTTGAATCCGTTATTTAAATTTATACTCGCATTGGGTGTTTTTTCCATTATAAATGGAAATATTGGTTATATGGAAAGACTGAACAGGCTGACGTTGACATTGGTATTTTCATTGATATGCTGCATTTTTCCGGTTAATGTTATGATTTTACTGTCAGGCATCGTCATTTTGCTGCATTTATATGCCCTGTCTCTGGAGGTGGCTGTTGTAGCGTGTATATTATTTTTGCTGATTGCGCTTTTGTATTTTCGCTTTGCGCCCAGAGACGGTATTTATACGGTTTTAACCCCGCTCTGCCTGCATTTTAATCTTGGCCCGGTAATGCCAATGGCAGTAGGTTTGACGGGAAAGGCATATTCCGTTATTTCTGTAGTCTGCGGAACCGTAGTATGGTTTTTCTTAGACGGGGTAAAGCAGAATGGCCCTGCTTTAAGCAGCAGCAGTGAAGATGCGGCAATCACATCTAAGTTCACGGCAATTTTAAACCAGCTTATGGGAAATAAAGAAATGTATCTGGTGATTTTTGCATTTGTTCTGGTAACGGCAATTGTTTTGCTTATTCGGAACCTTTCTATTGACTATGCGTGGACGGCGGCAATTATTATCGGTTCGCTGGTGAATTTTATTGTTTTATTTGCCGGGTATGTACTGCTTGAAATATCCGGAAAAATTGTAGGGTTAGTGATAGGTTCTCTGCTTTCTCTTGCGGTAGCGCTTGTATTGGAATTCTTTTTATTTAATCTTGATTATTCAAGAACAGAGCGCGTGCAGTTTGAAGATGACGAATACTATTACTATGTGAAAGCCGTTCCGAAAATGTATGTGGCAGTAAAAGAAAAACAGGTAAAAACATTTAACTCCAAGAACGGTAAAAAAACTGCCAGAAAGAGAACATCAGGATATTAAATGAAGACCGATAAAAGGCAGAAAGGGAGTGAGACGGGTGGAACATATGATGTCGATGTTTAGCGTATTCAAAGATAAATATCTGACCTGGATGGATTTGCCGGTGATCACTGTTATTGATATTGTTGAAATTATCATTATAGCGTTTCTGTTTTATACTGTTTTAGTGTGGATTAAAAGTACAAGGGCATGGATGCTGTTTAAAGGACTGATGGTGATCCTGCTGTTCGTACTTCTGGCTGCAATATTTCAGATGAGCACAATTCTGTGGATTGCAGAAAAAACACTGAATGTAGGCGTGATTGCGCTTGTTATTATTTTCCAGCCGGAACTAAGACGGGCATTGGAGCAGTTGGGCAGAAAGAAATTTTTAAAAGGCGTGGCGGCAATTGATTTTGGAAAAGAACAGATAGAAGTGATCAGTGAAAAGACAATTAATGAATTGGTCCGCGCCTGCTTTGAGATGGGAAGGGTAAAGACAGGGGCACTGATTGTAATAGAAGACAGTGTGATACTTTCAGAGTACGAAAGGACAGGAATTGCAATAGATGCATTGCTGTCCAACCAGTTATTGCTGAATATATTTGAAAAAAATACACCGCTGCATGATGGTGCAATTATCGTACGCAGCAACAGAGTCGTATCCGCTACCTGTTATCTTCCTCTTTCTGATAATATGGAACTTAGTAAGGAGCTTGGTACCAGACACCGGGCTGCAGTAGGCGTCAGTGAAGTCAGTGATTCTCTTACAATTGTAGTATCAGAGGAGACAGGAGGAATTTCTGTTGCTAAGGAAGGAAGGCTGATTCGCGGACTGGATCAGGAAGGACTGCGCAGGCATTTGAAAGCCCTGCAGAAATACGAGCCGGATACAAAACGGAAAGGTATACTCAAAAGGAGGCTGAAAAATGCTAAACAGGATAATCAAGCGGATCACGAATAATTTCGGCCTGAAAATTCTTGCAGTAATATTTGCCAGTGTGCTTTGGCTTGTGGTTGTAAATATTGATGATCCAAATACGACTAGGACGTTTACAACGACTGTCAGTATTGAAAACGGTGACTATCTCACAGGTATCGGGAAATATTATGAGATTGTGAATAACAGCAATACGGTTACTTTTCAAGTGAGCGGTAAGCGTTCTTATCTGGAGCGTATGAGCAATTCTGATTTCAGGGCAGTTGCAGATTTGGAGACAATTGAGAATCTGGAACGTGTTCCGATTGAAATTACGGTGCAGCGCTACAGCAGCTCCGTTTCCGTTGTAAATAAATCATATTATTTAGAGCTGGCAGTAGAGGATTTAATATCAAAACCATTTATGATTACTGTAGAGACGAAAGGAAAAGTTACAGATTATCACGCGCTTGGAGACATAAATGCATCTCCTACTCTGCTTCGTGTATCAGGGCCGGTATCGGTAGTCAATACTGTGGATAAAGCAGTTGCAACTGTGGATGTGGAAGGTATGACACAGGATGTAACAGACAGCGTGATACCGGTTTTATATGACAAAGACGGCAATGAAGTAGATACAAAAGAGATTTCGTACAATATCCAGAATGTTATGGTGTCAATACAGATATTGGATACAAAAGAAGTAACTTTAAATTTTCAGACATCAGGAACATTACCGGACGGATATGAATATGTTGGTATAGAATACAAACCGCAGACTGTGAAAGTCAAAGGAACGGCTGCTATTTTAAACACGGTAAACAGTATTACTGTTCCAAGGGCGGTTTTGGATCTGACAGATGCTACCGGCGATATTGAGAAAGATGTGGATATTTCTTCCTATCTTCCGGGAGGAGTATCTCTGGTTGATAATAAACAGGCAAAGATTTCTGTTGTAGTAAAGGTTGAAAAGCACGAACGCCGGAAGTTTGAAGTTCCTACTGCAAATATTACAGTAAGCAATCTTGCCGGCAGATATAATGTAGAGTTTATGGAAGATACGGTAGAAGTAGAAATTGAAGGACTGCCTTTGGAATTAGATGCACTGGATGCAGAAACACTGACGGGAAGCATTGACGTCAGCGGAATGACAGAGGGTGAGCATACAGTAAATCTGACTTTGAATTTGGACAATAAATTCAAACTGGTGAAAAATGCTACTGTAACGGTGGATATTATTTCAGCAGACAGCGGCCGCAATTCGGTTTTAAGTAAAAGCAATAAATCATGATTCAGATTAGGAGGCTTTGAAGATGAGCAGAATGTTTGGTACAGACGGAGTGCGCGGAGTAGCAGGAATGGAACTTACCATTGACCTTGCGATGAAATTAGGGCAGGCGGGAGCTTATGTGCTTACGAAAGAGCAGGCGCATCAGCCTACAATTATTGTTGGATGTGATACCAGAATTTCCGGAGGGATGCTTGCGAATGCTCTGATGGCGGGTATATGTTCTGTCGGGGCCAATGCAATTTATGTAGGAATTATACCGACGCCGGCAATCGCATATCTGACAAAAAAGCATAAAGTAGATGCAGGGGTTGTGATTTCGGCATCTCATAATCCAATGGAATTTAACGGAATTAAATTTTTTAACGGAGAAGGCTATAAACTTTCTGATCAGCTGGAAGATGAAATAGAGAGTTTGATTGCTAAGGACATGAAAGATGTTCCGATGCCCACAGGCAGCGGTGTGGGAAAAATTGAATACCGTTTTGATATAAGAGAAGAGTATATTTCTTTTGTTAAGAAGCAGGTGCCGCTGGATTTGTCAGAGCTTAAAATCGTTGTTGACTGTGCGGAAGGCGCAGCCTATTACACTTCTGTAAAGACATTAAAAGAATTGGGCGCGAACCTTGTAGCAATCCATACACAGCCGGACGGAACCAATATCAACTCCAATTGCGGTTCCACGCATATGGAGGAGCTTAGGGCGCGTGTTGTATATGAACATGCGGATATTGGAATTGCGTTTGACGGAGATGCTGACCGTATGCTGGCAGTCGATGAATTGGGAAATGTAGTAGACGGCGACCAGATAATGGCAATTATCGGCAATCATATGAAACAGCAGGGGAAACTGAAAAAAGATACCATTGTTGTTACGGTTATGTCAAATCTGGGATTTACCCTGATGGGTGAGAGAGAAGGAATCCATATTGAAAAGACAAAAGTCGGAGACAGGTATGTTCTGGAGCATATGAAAGAAAACGGATATAATCTCGGCGGCGAACAGTCAGGGCATATCATTTTTTCAGACAGCAATACGACAGGCGACGGGCTGCTCAGCGCGCTTTATCTTCTGGGCGTTATGGTGGATACCAAAAAGAAGCTTTCTGATTTGGCGGGAATTATGGAAGTGCTGCCGCAGGCGCTTGTAAACGCAAAAGTTCCGAATCATAAAAAGGAACAGTACATGGATTATGCAGAAATAGCAGAAGCTGTTAAAACACTGGAAACAAAATTTAACGGAGAGGGCCGGGTATTAATCCGTCCGTCCGGCACAGAGCCGATGGTCCGTGTAATGATTGAAGGAAAAGATCAAAAAACAATCGAGGAAGAAGCAAAGAAATTAGCGGAACTAATTACAAATACAATGCTTTAAATACTGGAGGAGACAAATATGGTAAGTCAGAAAGTTACGATTAAGAATCCGACCGGACTGCATTTACGTCCGGCAGGAATACTTTGCCAGGAGGCAATGAATTTTAAATCTTTGATTACATTTAATTATAGAGGGAATACGGCAAATGCAAAGAGTGTTTTAAGCGTTTTGGGAGCATGTATCAAGTCCGGAGACGAAATAGAGCTTGTATGTGACGGAGAAGACGAGGAGTCCGCGCTTGCGTTTCTGGTTAAGCTGGTGGATGAAGGGTTTGGTGAATAGGGGGATTTCTGTAACGTATGCATAGATTAAGCAGAAAAAACCGGATTCAGATTGCAGTGATGACAATTGTTTTTGTCATTGCAGCTGTTCTTGTTTATAAAACCACGATTCTGACACGAATGATGCTTCCGCGGACCGAAACACAGGTGAAAGCGGAGGAAGGAAAGGCATATTTACTTTCGGAGGGGGATCATATTGAACAGACATTTTTGTATCCTTCCGATGAGCTGCTAAGCGCAGGAGTCAGAATATCCATGGATGAAGATGCATGGGAGAGGCTTTTAAAGGATGATAAAAAAAGAGATCTGGGGTCAATTCATCTGAAAATTCTGGACGAAGAAGGCACAGAGGTAATGTCGGCGGATTATGCGGTATCAGTATTGGCTGACGAACAGAATCTGGTGGCATCTTTTGCAGGAACGCAGACAGGATGGAAAGACAGGAAACTTACAATTATACTGGATGCCGAAAATATTAACAAAGAAGTAGAGCTGGCGATTGGCTATACGACAAAAAATACAGAGAAT
>CAOKHR010000109.1 GCA_948468325.1 uncultured Lachnospiraceae bacterium
TGGATGTCCTCTACTGATTTGTTTCAAACTTTCCATCCCCTTAATTATTAAAATATTTCCACAATCGGGCAATCAGACTGCTGCCCACGTCACAGGTTACTATTTGACACGCCGGATTCATCAGCCTCCAGATATATACTGTAAAAAAACTGGCAGCCAGAAAACAGATCAGATATTTTTTCACCTTTTGGGGAATCCGCTCTGCAAAAAACACAAAGCCCGCGCAGACCGGCATCATCCAAAACAACGGATGATAATAGAATGCTTCGGCAAACTGCAGATGGGCCGCATAAAAAACTGCTCTTGTCATTCCGCAGCCTGCGCAGCTGATTCCGGTCAGCCATTTAACCGGACAGCCGATTCCGCTTACAGTGTAAAAGAAACACACTGCCAAAAGCCCCGCCAGCAAAAAAATCTTTTCTTTCTGTTTTCTTAACATCGTTTTCATTCCAGCAGTTTCTCCATCTCATCCAGAAATTCTGTAACGGAACCGATACGCTCCCTGATTTCAAGAGCCATAGCATGGTTAAAAAACCGAAGCCACTGCTTTTTATTTTTCAGCCTGCATCTTTTAGGCAGCGCTATATCCGTCTGTTTTTGGCTTAGCCGCTGCATCACATCCGGCGGCTTCACTCCCGTCAGCAGATAATAAGCCGTTGCCCCGAGAGCATAGATGTCTGTCCAGGGGCCTTCGTCTCTTGGAATTCCTTCTTTTGCCGTCCGGTACTGCTCCGGCGCCGCATAATCCAGTTTCAAAAACGCAGCGCTTAAAACGGGCTGGGAAGTCAGTGCGTATTTCGCCGCTCCCATATCAATGAGGAAAATATCTCCTTCGTCAGTGCGCATGATATTTCCGGGACTGACGTCGCTGTGAATAATTTTTTCCTCATGGAATGCGTAAAGCGCCGCTGTCACCGGAAGCAGGATTTTCATCACTTCTTCGGGCGGATAAGGTTTGTAACCGACTGCCCGCATTTCCCGTCCAATGCTGATTCCCGAAATATAATTCATCACAAGATACGCCGTATCATTCGCTTCCATCACATCGTAAATCGTCGCCACATGAGGCGTATGAATAAACTTTGCCATAATCCGCGCTTCCAGATAAAAAGATTTCAGTCCGAACTGATACGCCTCCGCCATCTGTGATTTTTTTACGGTTACATACTGTTCTTCTCTGTCCGCCCATTCCGCCGGAAAATACTCTTTTACCGCGGCCAGCCGCCTAAGCGCCAGATCTTTGCAGAGATAAATCATGCCGAAGCCGCCGACTCCGATACATTCCAGAATCTGATAACGTTCTTTTAGAACAGTTCCGGGCGTTAACTCTTGCTCTTTTTTTTGTTCGCATTCCGTTACATCCAAAACATCCTCGTCTTCCCCGCTTTCCGTTGGCTGCGTTTTTTCGCCTAACATCCGCCGAAACGCGTCCGGATTCTGATTCGTTTCTTCTATGGAAAAAAGCAGCGTACGTCGGGAACCTACGGATTTTATGGACATAATCTCTGCCTGTTTCATCTTTTTCGCCGTCAGATACAGCATGTCTTTGTCTTCCGGCACAAACCGCAGGGCAAACAGGCGGATACAAAGAACCGTATCATAAATTCTCCATATGGCTGCATTCTCCGTCCTGCAGTACGGCATCCCTAACATATATCTTTTGTCAAATATCTCTCCGGTTGTCCAGCCGAAAACGCTGTCATAGTTTTTCCCCGGTTCCCAGCCGCAGCAGGGACAGGCCGTGTTTCCTTCCTCCCATTCCGTAAAACATCCCCGGCAAACTTTTGTTTCTGTCATATCTGTTCTCCATACAAATCCTGATACAATTCTGCAATCGACTGGTACCGCTGCGCGGGATCAATGCTTAACCCTTTCCAGATGGCAAGATCCTGCTCTTCCGAAATCGGAACGCCTATGACCTGCAGCTTCTGCAGCGTATCGCATTTCTGCCGCTCAATGGACGGTGGGATGCGCACGCCTGTCAGCAGATAATAAATACTGGCGCACATACTGTATACGTCTGTCCACGGCCCCTGATTTCCGTCCTTTTTATACTGTTCCACAGGCGCATAGCCGTGTTTTAACAGAATCGGCGCGTCTTTGGTATGCTCATAATCTTTTGCCGCGCCAAAGTCAATCAGAATGGCCTGCATCTGGTTATTCAGCATGATATTGTCCGGACTGATGTCTCTGTGAATGATATTGTCCCGGTGTATGGCGTCCAGCGCCTTTAAAACATCTTTTAAAAGTGCAAAAACTTCTTCCGGCATCAGTCTGCCGCCCCGGAATTTTGCATACTTTTTCATATCAATTCCGTCAATAAACTCCATTACAATATAAGCCGTATTGTTGCCGTAAAAAAAATCGCGGATGGATACAATACCCGGCATCAGATAATATCTGGAAAGATTTTCTGCTTCTTTGATATAGGATTCCAGGCCTTTCATATAAGTGGCCTGTATCTTTTCCGGCGTGCGCGTCTGCGTTTCCATGCTGTAATTGAGAGAAATGGAAATCCATTCCGAATAGGTATTGCCGTTAAAATTCCGCACCGCAACATCTCTCGGGAAATATTCTTTTACACATACCCGCTTTCCCTGATAAAAATCCCATGCAATATATGTAATTCCGAATCCCCCAACGCCTAAAACCCGCCCAATCAGATATTTTCCGTTTACAATCTCATATAAAGGCAGGCTGTTTTCCGGCTTTTGATACTGCCGCATATCAAATCCGCACTTTGGGCAGGGAAATCCGATCCGCTCTAACTCCGACATGCAGCCCATACACAGCATATTCGGGTCAACTAATTTTTTCCGCATCTGTAACTCACCTCTTATTTTGGGATTTTGCTTTTCTGCCTCAGGTTTTTATCTGAGTTTTTCCGCATCCCAACGGCGGTATGTTCTAATTTCCGTTCGAAATCAGGTAGAATAAATTCTATCATCCTCTAAGCACCGCCAAAACGCGGCGCTGGCGTTGGTACAGGCACCTGCTCCGGCGTTGGTTCCGGCATCTGTTCCGGTGTTGGCGTCGGCGTTGGTTTGGGCGTTGGTTTAGGCCGTTTTTTTACTTCTACGAGTTCCAGCCGGAGCTCTTCGGAAAGATTCCTGTAGCAGTTTACCTTTTCTCCCGCCTGTATGTTCTGGCGTTCCACGTAAATGCCTTCCGCTTCCTTTTCGTCTTCGGCATAACGTGTTTCACTCGTTTCCGTGATTTTAACATCCAAAAATTTCCCTAATCCCAAATCCTCTATTACTGCCTCTGCTTCTTCCCGGCTCATTCCCTTAAAATCCGGCACTGCTATGTCATAATCCGCTTCTTTTCCTACGGAAACGGAAAATGTAACTTTTTTGTCCACACCACATTTCTTATTCGGTTTTACCGACTGTTCAAAACAAATGCCGTTATCAAACTGATCCGAAAAACAATATACTACAGAAATTATCCCTTTCTTTTTGGCAAGACTTTCGTTTTTCCCCTCTTCTACATCAACCATGCCGTTGTCACAGGGATTAAAATACACGTCTACGTCAAAATTTTTTTCCGTGAAATAACGGAAAACCTCATCCAAATCAGCATTCGTAAAGTCGGGCATTGTATAATACGTATCTCCTCCGCTGACGGTAAAAACAATCTCATCCTCTTTTGAAATCACGCCGGAGGGAGCAATATTCTGCCGTATAATTGTGCCTTCCTCTTTGCCGTCTAAGACATATTCCGGTTTTGCAACATTTTTAAGGCCCCGTCTTTCTAATTCTTCCGCCACGTCTTCATATGACTTCCCGCTGTAATCTTCCATTGTAAACGTTCCGCTTTTTCCGGCTTCTGTCAGACCGGCTGTCTTCGTATTCTGTACGACTGTCACCACTCCGAATATCCCGCCTCCGATTACACAGAGGAGAAGGAGACATGCAGCCGCTTTTGCTGCCGCGGGAAGCGATGCAATCTTTCCCCAAAGGCCTTTTTTCTCATCCACCGGCGGAAGTATCCATTCCGGCTCATATATGGGTATAAAAAATTTTCCGTCCAAAGCCTCCATAAATTCAGCCGCGCTTTGCAGGCGGTACTGCGGCATGACGTTTAAACATACCATAATGGCAAGCTCCGCCTGCTCTGGAAGTGAAACTCCCATCTGCGACGGCGGAATCAGTCCGTCTTTTTGCATGCGTTCATTGGCCGGAAGCGGTTTTTGTCCCGTCAGCATCCGGTAGAACAGAGCCGCCACCGCATAAATGTCGGTATAAGGTCCCTGCTCCATCGTTCTGCCGTACTGTTCTATGGGGGCATATCCTATTTTTAACATAATGTCCGAGGCATTGCCTGCAGAAGCATATTTCGCTGCGCCAAAATCAATCAGTTTGATAATACCTTCCTTTGTAACGAAAATATTATCCGGCGCGATGTCTCTGTGAATGACGCCTCTTTTATGGACTTCTTTTAATGTATAAAGCACCGCCAGAATCACGCGCCTGCTCCATTCATAGTCCTTTTTATCTCCGGATTTTTTCAGGATGGTCTTAATGTCCATGCCTTCCAGATATTCCATAACGATATAACCGGTACCGTTTTCCTCAAAAAAGTTTGAGATTTCCACGACTCCCTGTACTTCATGCAGCGCCGCAACTCTTCTGGCCTCTTCTAAAAACTGATGCAGCCCGTTTACAAATCTGGGGCGCAGCCTTTCATCCGTCACGGTTACCGTTTTGCCGTCCTGTCCGCGGATACAGTATTGTTCCGGATAAAATTCTTTAATTGCGACTTTGCGGTGCAGCAGGTTGTCCCATCCGATATATGTATTTCCAAAACCTCCGGCACCCAGCGGAAAGCCTGCCAGGAACTTTCCGCCAAGTATTGTGCCGGGTTCTAAAAACCTCTCCTCCTGCCGCACTGCCTCCAGACTTTGCCCGCATTGCGGGCAGGTATGCGCTTTTTCGTTTGAAATCTGCTGCATACAGTGATAACAAATTTTCATTTGGGCTCTCTCCTTATTATTTGCAGGACATATATATCATTCATTTCCTGCCGCTCTTCTTTCCGAAAACAATATTCTCCATGTCAAGCATATCTGCATATTCGCTGTATCCTGTTGCATCCACATAATCAGAACCTACTTCATGATCATAAGCATATCCAAACGTATTTAAGTCAGTAATTATTCCATTCTTATCAATAGAAAATACGTTCCATACGGTTCCGTCTCTGCCAGTAGGGACATAATATATTCTTGGTCTGTCATCTCCATGCAGTAATGTTACATATGCACCCGATGATGACAATTCGGTACAATAGTCATAGCCTTCATTAGTATAATCATGAACGGAATAAGTAAATCCATTCCTTAACTGGTCAAATCCTGTAACTGTAATTGTTTCCGGTCCATAAGAAGAAGTGTTATCCCAATCCAGGTTTGCCGTCTTACCATTCATATTGGAATAGTAAATATGTTCTCTGCTGCCGTCTGCTGTAACAGCATTATAGTGAGAATCCAAATCTCTGGGAGTTTCTCCCCATCTTAGTACAATACGATATTCGTCATCTGCCAGCACCGGAGAAATCGTTGCATTTTGATTTTCCGTAACTTCATTCGGACGCACAATCACATTAAACTGCATCGTTGTATAGTCTTCTTTTGCTGCCGTAAGGCTGTATGCGCCGCTTGGCAATCCCCAGACTGTGCCGTATAGTTCCGTTATATCATAAAGAAACTCTCCATTGGAATCAGTCGTCAGCGTCTGTATTACTTCACTCTCTTCCGGTGCATTCCAGCCGGAACGAAGCTGAAGCGTCACACCGGAAACAGGATCTCCTGTTAAAGCATCGGTGATTTGTCCGCTGAATCCTCCTCTTCCAATATGATCATCCGGCACCATACGGAACGTTTCCATGTATTTTGTCCCGCTGTTTTCAAACGTGTCATACGTCGTAATCGGAATATATCCGTTTTTGCTTATTTCAATCCGATAAGACCCATCCGGCAGGAACGTGGAGAAAAATCCGTCTAACTGCGAGCTGTACGTTGCGATCTTCATATCTCCCTGGATAAACTGAATAATTGCGCCGCCAAGGAAGTCTCCGGTGTCTGCGTCACAGATTCTTCCGCGTACAATTCCTTTTGACGCTTCCGCTTTTAATCGGACTGTCTGTGCAGAATTATTCACGACAAAGGCTTTATTCACATTCATGTCGTCTACGCTGCTGCCTGCCAGATAAATACCTTTGTAAAGATAACAAATATGCGTTGCTGTTCCGGTATTTACCTGACCGCCATTTTGTTTCTGAATTACAATTGGGTTTCCGGAGCATATAGTTCCATCTGCATCGTAAACTTCTATCACTGTCTTATATTTCTTATTGCAGCAATCTCCGCCCCCAAAATGAGGCATTCCTTTATAAAGACTGTCCTTTTCATTTACAAGGGAAATATGGAATTTTCCAGGATTAGAATTCAAAAAAGGAATTAATCCTTCATAATTTAAAATTTCTGCAGAAAACGGCGTCCCTTCAAATGTGTCTGTAATCTTATATTTCAATTTTGCCGTTACTTTTACGAACCACTTTGCTTCTCCTTTCAGGCAGTCGATGCAGGCATGTTCCGATTCCCCAGTTGTAATATGTGCAATATCTTTTTCTTCTGATATAGATGCTTTCAAACCGACTTGAGCTCCAACTTCTGCTGTTACTGTCTCACCCAGAAAACCAACACCTACTGTAATTTTAGGTCCCATAGACACCTCTGCTTTTCCGGTAAAATAAAGATTAGCAGAGGATTCTTTTTTATCAATATTCTGTCTGCCTGAATCCGTATTATATACAAATCCCTGCTCTTGTTTTGAATTAACAGTTAAATTTGCTCCGCCTGAAATCTCCCATGACATAGGAACAGTTATCGCACTGTAAATCTCCAGCCCCGGGATTCCGGTCGGTATCGGTATTTTTGCAGCCTTCAGTTCACTTTTCACTGCTTCCTTATTATCAACAGATAATTCGGCTTTCAGTTCTAATTCTATTTCTGAAGAGGAGATCAGGGAGCATTCAAAAAAGTCTTTCCGGAACAGGTGCAGATCATACACCATTTTAATCCCAATACTTCCACTTCCTTTTATTTCTCCGGATATTGAAAAATTTTCCGTAGGATCCCATTTAATTGATTCACTAATGGAATAACTAAACTTGTTATCTACATCAATTATTTCAATTCCTGTTGCATCTACTTCTTCGTCTTCACTTGCATTTTCCCTGACATCTATATCTACTTTCAAAAACTGATAAAAATCTGTAAGCACAGTATCATCTGCTTCGGTCACTGAAATACTGCCATCCATATTTTTTTCTATCGTTCCGATTTTTACAAGATATTGCTGAACGGAATCTGCAGATGAAAACATAATCTTATCGCCTGCCTGCAGATTTTCAACTGTTTGATTCGGATTATGGAAAGTATAAATCTTATGATAGCCTGTCGTAATTTCACCCGAATCTCCGCTTTCTTCTCCAACTGTTTCTACAATTGTGATTCCTTCTTCACTTTCTGTTTCAGAAGAATCCGACACGGATAGAATGTTTGTCGTACTGTCACTTTCTATTTCAATAATATTCTCAGCCAGAACACCAAAATTATTTGTCGTGTCATTATCAAAATTTATGACTTCTTTTTCTGCAAATTCTTCATCATTGACAGATTTTTCCTGAAATTGTTCATATTCTTTTGTGTAATCAATGCACAGATATGGTTCGCTTACTGCTTCTCCGTTTCCATCATATAATACGGCGCAAACCAAATATTCTTCCGGCAAATCCACCTCATCTTTCGGAATCATAATATCC